>NZ_JAGGDL010000008.1:0-120415 GCF_017653575.1 Pseudoalteromonas sp. K222D | reverse complement strand
AGTTTTATGTCTTTCGACAGCTCAATGAATTCTGAATTTATTTTAATATCTTTCGATATTGAATTGACTGTGCCGAAGCAACTTATAAATAAGTTACTTCTGTTGGTCACTCAGTTTTCAATTGAGACTCTAATTTGTTTGCCTTACTTAGCGAACTAAGCTTGGCTGTTAGAACTCAATCTGTACGAGTGCCCACACAGATGATTGCTTTATATTGTTAAAGAACGTTTTGAGTCGCTTTAGCGTCTCAAGGGATGCGTATAATACATCCTTTATTTTTCGAGTCAACACTTTGTTTTAAACTTTCTTTTTGGAAGATTTAAAACCGAAGTTTTATTTAACTCTCTGAGTAGTTCGCGTCTCGCTAGGCGTTGACGTTTCCCGTCTCAGTGGGGTCGCATTATAGGGAGCCGCAGATTTTACGCAAGCGTTTTTATCGCCTTTTTTGCATTTAATTTTTACCCCAAAGATACACAAGCCAGGCTCACAGGTTACCCACAAAACCCTGTGGATAACTACGCTTTTTATTCCTTAAACAAGCTTACTGTTATATTGCTATAAACTTAAAAATGTAAAAAGCACCTAGATAAGGTGCTTTTAAAAGTAATAGTTATTAAGTTTTAGTACAAAATACTATATAACTTGCGACGATACTTTGCTGCAAGTGCATCACCGTCGGGTAAAGAGGCAATAATAGCTAAAAAACTTGGTTTTGCTTCGTTAAAATTCAGATCTTTTTGCAGCACTGTAAATAGTACATCTAATGCTTCTTCTTTTCTGCCGGCTTCATTGAGTAAAATACTTAGCTCTTCTTTTAATTCTAAGTCATTTGGGTACTTTTCTACTTGTTGTTGTTTTTCTTTAATCTCTGGTGAATCTTTTGCTTCAAGCGCAGCTTCGCATTTTGCTTTTATATTATTAAAGTAAGCATCTTGCTCTTGTACATCTATTGTATTAATTAGTGCTTGCGCTTCATCTACTTTATGAATTTGAATACATATATCTGCAAGTACTAATTTAATACGCGCGTTGCTGTTGTCAATTTCATAAGCTTGCTTTGCATAATTAAACGCGGCATTTAAATCTGACTTTAATAATGCTTGCTTTGCTTGCTCTAATAGTAAGTCTTGTTGAGCGGGTAAATGTTTAGCTAATGCTTCACGAATTTTCGCTTCAGCTTGGGCACCCGATAATACATCAACGGGCGCTGAGTCTTTTAACAACACCAGTGTTGGTAGTGTTTGTAAACCAACTTGCTGTGCTAATTGCGAAGCCAGAGCTTGCTCGGCATCGCAATCTAAATTTGCTACTACTATATAGTCGTTATATTCAGCGGCTAATTTATCTAATATTGCTGCCTGGTTAATACATTCAGGACTTTGCGCTGAGTAGAAGTTTAGCAGTACCAACTTTTGTTGTGATGTTTCGCCGAGTACTTGCTGAAAATTTTGCGCGTTGATACTAACTATGTTGCTCATTGAATTGATTGCCATATTCATTTATTTAGTTTTTTATATGGTGCTGAACATAATTATTACAAGTCATATATCTAAATCACTTGGATATACATTTATCTCAATAAGGGAAAATCATGAAGTTAACTTACTTAGGCACAGCGCTATTATTAGCTAGCCCTCTATTGGCGGCTAAATCATTAGACTTAAATTTACATAGCAGCATGCCAGCCATTGAAAGCTTTTACCTCGATCTGCATCAATCACCCGAGCTTTCGTATCACGAGCAACAAACCGCAAAAAAAATAGCAGCGCAGTTAAACAAGCTTGGTTTTGAAGTTACAAGCAATGTGGGTGGTTTTGGCGTTGTAGGCATTTACAAAAATGGTGATGGCCCCACAGTAATGATACGTACCGATACCGACGGCTTACCTATTACAGAACAAACAGGTAAGGCGTATGCTTCTAAAGTAACAGTAATAGACGAGCACGGTGCAAAAGTAGGTGTTATGCACGGCTGCGGTCACGATATACATATGAGCTCATTCATTGGTACTGCTGAACAACTAATTGCTCACAAAAATGCATGGCAAGGCACGCTAATGATGGTGGCACAACCCGCAGAAGAAGTAGGCGGTGGCGCTAAAGCCATGCTAAAAGAAGGCTTATTTAGTAAATATGCAAAACCTGATCACATAATTGCGCTACATGTAAGTGCAAGTGTGCCTGCCGGTAAAGTTGCGATGAAAAACGAATATACTATGGCCAGCGTCGATTCTGTTGATATAACTATAAAGGGTAAAGGCGGACATGGAGCTTATCCGCATACCACTATTGATCCGGTTATTATTGCTGCGCGCACTGTGCTTGCACTGCAAACTATTACGAGTCGTGAGCTTTCACCATTAGAGCCATCAGTTATTACTGTTGGATCTATTCATGGTGGCTCAAAACATAATGTAATTTCTGATGAAGTAAAGTTACAACTTACATTACGCAGCTATAACCCTGATATTAGAAATGCACAAATTGCAGCAATTAAACGCATTACCGCCGGTATTGCACAAAGCGCAGGCCTTGAGGAAGCGCTCTACCCTAAGGTGCAAGTACATGAAGATGAGTCAATTCCATCTACATATAACAATCCGGCACAAACCAACCTTGTGCGTCAAAGTATTGCCAGCGCTATTGGTGATGAAAATGTGCTTGAAACCCTCCCTGTAATGGCAGGTGAAGACTTTGGCTTATATGGCCGCAATGACGAAAATATTCCTATCACACTATTTTGGCTCGGTGGCGTTAACCAAGCAAAATATGCAAGTGCAATAAAAGCGGGCAAAACATTACCTTCACTGCATTCAAGTAAGTTTGCCCCAGACTATAAAGTCGCACTACCAACTGGCATTAAAGTCATGAGTAATGCAGCGGTAACTTTGTTTAATCAATAGTTTTATTTAAATAATAGCTCTGTAGTTAACCTGTAACAGAGCTTTTTTTATAACTCGACTTTTTATAAGGCGTTTTTTGGCCACGTTTAACAAAACGCTTTTTAGCTGAAGTTTTAGGCAGCTTTGCAAATACATTGCTATCGCAATTTGCAGCTTGTTGTACAAAACTATTTAAGTCGGCAAGTAAAGGCTGTAAAAATTGCTGATAGCTTATTACTTGCTGTGCAATATCACCTAAGCTCGATTCCCATTTAGCGGTTAAATCGGGGCGAACTAAACCTTGCGGCAGCACGCTAATAAGTGCACTCCCGGTTTCGGTTGCTTTAATTAATTTGCCTTCACGTTTTAAAAAACGGCGTTTAAATAATAATTCAATGATCCCCGCTCGCGTTGCCTCTGTGCCTAAGCCATCGGTGTCTTTAAGTACTTTTTTTATCTGTGGATCTTGTACATAGCGGCTTATGCCTGTCATGGCTGCAAGTAAAGTCGCATCACTAAAGTGCGCTGGCGGAGAGGTATATTTTTCAACAACCTCCCCTTGCGAGCAAAAAAGTAACATGTCTTTTGTTAAAGGCGGTAGCGTGGCTTCATCTTTCAATTCAGACTTACCCATTAGCACCTTAAAACCCAAGCTTACATCTTGCTTTGCATTTGCTTTAAATAACCCGCCAGCAATAGTTATCTCTGCTTTAGTTTCGTTGTAAATATAGTCGGGATAAAACTGTATTAAATAATGACGACATATTAATTGATAAACCTTTGTCTCATCGCTACCTAAACTTGCCGACTTTAACTGTTTTGCCGTAGGGACAATGGCGTGATGCGCAGCCACTTTTGAATCGTTAAAACATTTACTACGTTTTTTACTATCAGCTGCTTTTACTAACTCAACACCTTGCCCGCCATTAGTGCTTATAGCTTTTAAAATAGCAGACGCATCTTGGTGATGATCATTAGGTAAGTAGCGGTTGTCTGAACGCGGGTAGGTAATTAACTTATGACGCTCATAAAGAGTTTGGCATATATCCAGCACCTTTTGCGCTGGCATAGCAAATGCTTTTGCCGCGTCTATCTGCAAAGCAGATAAGTTATAAGGCAGTGGCGCAGTTTGTTTTTTTTGCTTTTGTTCAAGCGCCGTTAGCTCAGCATTTTGCTGTGTGATACGCGAGGCTACGTTTTCAGCCAATGCTTTATTTAATACTCGCCCTTCTTCGTCTTGATAAGGCTCACATGCCTTACTGGGTATCCATTTTGCACTAAATGATTGTTTTTCGGGGGTGACTAAGTGGGCTAATACTTCATAAAATGGCTTCGATACGAAATTTGCTATGTCATTATCTCTATTAACCACCAAGCCAAGTATGGGTGTTTGTACTCGTCCCACAGAAAGTACGTTACCAAACCCAGCTTTTTGCCCTGCTAAAGTATAAGCGCGGGTTAAATTCATACCAAACAACCAATCAGCACGAGAGCGCGCTAAGGCTGAAACGCTCAACGGAATAAACTCACGGTTAGATCGCATAGTCGTTAATGCTTTTTTTACTGCAGCTAAGTTTAAATCACTAATTAATAAGCGTTGAATATGCTGCTTTTTAGTTTTACTTATTTTGGCTTCTTCAATAACTTGATCGACAAGTAATTGCCCTTCTCTATCGGGATCGCCTGCATGCACTAGTGCTATAGCCTGTTTGATTAGCTTTTTTAACACAGTAAGTTGCTTGCGAGTTTTAGTTTTTGCTTTTAATTGCCACTGCTCAGGAATGATAGGTAGGTGCTCAAACTGCCACTTTTTAAAGCGCTCATCATAGTCATCGGGCTCGGCTTGCTCGAGCAAATGACCAATACACCAAGATACGCAATCACCATTTGCAACTTCAATGTAGCCATCGTGCTTTTTGTGCGGTTTTGGTAACGCGTCGGCAATAGCACGCCCTAATGACGGCTTTTCGGCAATATAGAGTTTCATAAGCAAGCTCTTTTACTGTTTATATACACAGTAGTTTAGCATATCAATTCACAGCGTGGGATGTTTTTATTAAACCGTACTATTTAACAACTCTGAGGTATTTGGCTGAGGTGGTGACTTTTAGTCAATTTTGACTAAAAGTCACCTGTAATCAATTACACTTAGTTTGCTTAAACCAAGTGTGTTTTTAATAAAATGACTGCTACCTTACATCGATAGGATCAGACTCTTTGGCCTTTCCTTGTAAAATAGATATTTCAACGCGACGATTACGACGGCGATCTTCATTGCTGTCATTTGGCACTAACGGCCGGGTTTCAGCACGCCCTACTACCATCATTCTATTTTTATCAAATCCAACTACTTTTTGCAGCTCACTGGCTACTGCAACTGCACGCTTAGATGAAAGATCCCAGTTATTAATATATAACTCGTTTGAAACCTGAAAATCGTCAGTATGCCCAGACACGGTAATTTCTCCAGGCACATCTTTTAATAGCACGCCAATTTCTTGAATAATGGGTTTAAACTTAGGTTGTAAAAATGCGCTACCCGAAGGGAAAGAGCCATTTTCACGAATACGAATAATTATTTGCTGCCCTAATGATTCAAGCTCTATGGCACCATCAATTATTTGTTTTTCTAATTGCTGAGCGATTTTTTTAACTAAGTCGTTTGTTTGCTGTTGATCGGCCGCTGAAATTGCTTGCTCCGATGCTTGCTCTTTGGAAGTACTACGCGACTCGCCACCACGTTTATCGCCCCGCTGCTCTTGCCTTCCGCCTGCTGAGCTTTCATCACCTGCCTGAAACTCTAACATTTGCTGGGTCATTTCTACCGTTTGCTGTTGAATTGTTTCAATTGGGGTAGGCTCTGGCTTGCCCGGAGTAAACTCCATAGCAATAACTGATGTGCCTTTGGGAATATCTTTAACTTCTATTTTATTTTGTACACCAAATGCAAATTTCATCGAACCGGCAATTTGTTTAAATTTAAGTACATCCATTTCAGAAAACGCAAGCAAGAGCACAAAAAAGCACATTAATAGCGACATTAAATCTGCGAATGTCCCCATCCACGCAGGTAAACCTGGGGGTGGGCACTTGCACTCTTGATCAGACATAGTTAATCCTCAGTGTTTACTTTACGTTTTGATTCTGCAAGATAGTTTTTCAAAATACCTTCTATTACTTTTGGATTTTGACCATCTTGAATACCTAAAACCGCATCTAAAATTAAACGTTGATTCATTGCCTCTTCGTCTTTACGCAGCTCCAATTTTGTTTGAATAGGAATAGCAACTACGTTAGCTAAAAATGCGCCGTATAATGTGGTTAACAATGCCACCGCCATAGCCGGACCAATTGCTTTAGGATCATCCATATTAGATAACATCGCAACTAAGCCTATTAAGGTGCCTATCATTCCCATTGCTGGGGCTATATCACCCAAAGATTTAAATAAAGTAGCACCCGACTCATGCCGTGCTGTAGTTAATGAAATATCTTTTTGCAGTGTGGCCCGCACTACGTCTGCGTCGTGGCCATCTACTAGCATGTCAACGCCTTTGCGCATAAATGGATTCGGTATTTCTGCCTCTTCAAGTGCTAAAAACCCGCCTTTACGTGCTGAATCTGCAAGTTCAACTGCTTTTTCGATTAACTCTTCTGGCGACTCAAGCTTAAACATAAACGCTTTGGTAACCACCTTACCTATGCCAAAAAACTGTGACATAGTAAAGTTTGATAAAACGATAAATAATGAACCGCCAAATACGATTACAACAGAGGGCGTGTTGTAAAACATAGCCATTTCACCGCTACTACTCATAAACATGGACATGACAATTAAGCCAATTGCGCCAAGGATCCCAATAATGGTTGCTAAATCCACATTCCCTCCAAAGGTTTTTGCTTTTATATGCAAACGTTTGTTATTAATTGTTTATCGGCAAGATACTGAATTGCTTAAGCCATTTTTTATAGATAAACATAAAAAGCTGGATTAAGCACTATTCTAGATCAACTTGTGTTATCTATCTAATTATCAATTTTTTAAAACATAAAACGTTTATTAACGAAAAAACCATTTCATCCTTTGACCTAGTTTAGCATTCCCCCTAAAATTGACTTCTAAATTTATTATGTAAGTTGAAATAAAGATGGCGACTAAAAAACCTGAAAACTTAAGTTTCGAGCAAGCACTAGAAGAATTAACAACAATCGTTAGTGAAATGGAACAAGGTGATTTATCGCTTGAGCAGTCATTAAAACAGTTTGAGCGTGGCATTGCTTTAGCAGGCGCATCGTCTAGTAAGTTGCAACAAGCTGAGCAAAAGGTGGCTATTTTAATGGGCAAAGATGAGAAGTCTGTATTAACCGACTTTGATAATGATATGGAATAGCCGTGACTATTAAAGAACTTATTACACATGCTCAAACTGATGTAGCCAATACTCTTAACCTTTATTTTGACCAATCGCTTAATACTGACGAGACCATAAAAGCCGCCACCCATTATAGTTTAATGAATGGCGGCAAAAGATTGCGTCCTTTTTTGGTTTACGCAACGGGTAAAATGCTCGGCGCAGATAAACAAGATTTAGACGTACTTGCTGCAGCTATAGAATGTATTCATAGCTACTCGTTAGTTCACGATGACTTACCAGCTATGGATGATGATGAATTACGTCGCGGACGCCCAACCTGTCATATAGTGTACGGTGAAGCACACGCAATTTTAGCCGGTGATGCACTGCAAGCTTTAGCATTTGAGTTAATAGCCAAGCATAATTTTAACTGTAGTGCTCAAGCTCAAGTTAAAATGATTGCTGAACTGGCACATGCCTCTGGGTTACAAGGTATGGTGGCAGGCCAAGGGCTTGATATTGCAGCTACTGATAAAGTAATAACCGTGGCTGAACTTGAGCGTATTCATAAGTTAAAAACCGGTGCGCTAATAAGCTGTGCAATTACACTGGGGGCTTTGTGCTCGAACAATGTTAGTCAAAACACGTTAGAAAATTTAGCCACTTTTGGCTATGCCATAGGGCTTGCATTTCAAGTACATGACGATATTTTAGACGTAGAAGGCGATACCGTTACTTTAGGTAAGCCTCAAGGGTCAGATATCGCTGCGAATAAAGCGACATATCCCGCTTTATTAGGTATGCTAGGCGCTAAAGAAAAAGCGCAAAACTTAATACAACAAGCCCATGCAGCGTTAGCAAATATAGACGCCGATACCAGTGCTTTAGCGTCACTAGCTAACTATTTAATTGAACGTGACCACTAAACACGGCTTAAACGTATTGCAACTTAGCACTAAAATTATTACTGAACATCAAATAACTCAAACAACGCGTTTGCACAGTTAGTTGATGTTAGCGAAGGACATATATAAAACCATGACACTTGATAGCAGCAAGTATCCATTACTTAATTTGGTTAACGAACCAGCCCACTTGCGAGACTTAGCACAAGATAAGCTTCCTGCATTTAGCCATGAGTTGCGTGACTACTTACTCAACTCGGTATCGCAAAGTAGCGGGCATTTAGCGTCTGGTTTAGGTACCGTAGAGCTCACTGTGGCACTACATTATGTGTATAACACCCCAGATGATCGCCTTGTATGGGATGTAGGCCATCAAGCTTACCCACACAAAATACTCACCGGGCGTCGTGATTTAATGCACACCATTCGTAAAAAAGATGGCTTGCACCCTTTCCCATTTCGCGAAGAAAGCCAATACGATACGTTTAGTGTGGGCCATTCTAGTACCTCTATTTCAGCTGCGTTGGGCATGTCTATTGCTGCGCAAAAAGAAGGTAAAGGACGCAAAACGGTTGCCGTTATAGGCGATGGTGCTATTACAGCAGGCATGGCTTTTGAAGCCATGAACCACTTAGGTGATGTAAAATCAGATATGTTGATCATTTTAAATGACAACGAAATGTCGATTTCTGAAAACGTTGGCGCGTTAACAAATCACTTTGCCCGTATTTTATCGGGTAGCTTTTATACTAACATTCGCGAAGGTAGTAAAAAACTACTCTCGGGTGTGCCACCAGTTAAGCAACTTGCCAGTAAAATGGAAGAGCACATTAAAGGGATGATGATCCCTGGTACCTTCTTTGAAGAATTAGGCCTAAATTATATTGGCCCAATTGATGGCCATGATGTAAACATGTTAGTAGATACGCTGCGTAATATGCGTAACTTAAAAGGCCCGCAATTACTGCATATAAAAACCCAAAAAGGCAAAGGGTATAAACCCGCTGAAGCCGACCCTATTGGCTATCACGGTGTACCTAAGTTTGATCCTAATACATCAAGTTTACCTAAATCAAAACCCGGTGCGGCTACATTTTCTAATGTATTTGGCGACTGGTTATGCGACATAGCAAAGCAAGACAGCAAGCTTATGGCGATAACACCGGCTATGCGCGAAGGCTCTGGCATGGTGCGTTTTTCAAAAGAGCATCCTGATCAGTATTTTGATGTTGCGATTGCCGAGCAGCACGCTGTAACCCTCGCTGCTGGTTTTGCTTGTGAAGGCTTAAAACCCGTTGTCGCAATTTACTCAAGCTTTTTACAACGTGCGTACGATCAGCTAATTCACGATGTAGCGCTGCAAAACTTACCTGTGTTATTCGCTATTGACCGTGCTGGTATTGTTGGCGCAGACGGCGAAACACATCAAGGTGCGTACGATTTAAGCTTTATGCGCTGCATTCCAAATATGGTCATTATGGCGCCAAGCGATACAAATGAGTGTCGCCACATGTTATATACTGGTTATCAAGCAAATTGTCCTGTTGCTGTGCGTTATCCGCGTGGTAGTGCTGGTACGGCAGAAATTGCAACTAATATGCAATTACTTGAAATTGGTAAAGCCGATGTTGTTAAGCAAGGTGCTAAAGTGGCTATATTGTCATTTGGTACATTACTTGAAAACGCGCAACTAGCAGCTGATGAACTCAATGCGACTTTAGTTAATATGCGCTTTATTAAACCACTTGATACTGCGTTACTCAATGAGTTAATAAACAGCCACGATGTAATAGTAACGCTTGAAGACAATGCAATTTCTGGCGGTGCTGGCTCTGCGGTTAATGAGTATTTAGCAACGCAAAAAGCACAGGTTAGCATTCTTAACTTGGGTATCCCTGATGAATTTATTAAGCACGGTACACAAGACGAAATGCACGACGAAATGGGCTTAGGCGAGCAAGGAATATTAACTGCTATCAAAGCGTTTATTAATTAACCCCCTACTCATTTAAAGCATATTAAAAAAGGAGCCTAGGCTCCTTTTTTAATATCTAAATATTAGTTACTTATCGCATCCATACTTTAATATCAGCTAAACCATTGGCTTGTAGCAAGCCTATTTGCTGTTCAACATTAGGGTTTTGCTCAAACTCAAACGCATCTAACTGCTCATCAAAGGTAATATTAGCGACCCCATCGCCACCGCGTTTTTTAACTTGATGCAGTGCAATATCAGCTAAATTAATCGAGGTTTCCCAGCTAATAACTTGGCCACCTAATAATGGTAGCGGATAAAACGACCAACCAATTGAGGCCGAAATATGAGTGCTTTTACCATTTGGCAATTGAAATCCATGTTCGGCAATTCCTTGGCAAAGATCCGACACATAGCTGTCAATTAAGTTACATTTAAAGTCACGTAATAAAAGTAAAAATTCATCGCCGCTCCAACGTGCCACATAATCTGAGCCCTGAGTACGCGAATTAAGTAATACCGCCATTTGCTGCAAACAACTATCTCCGGCAATTGGCCCATACGCATCGTTAATACGGCTAAAATTATCTAAGTTTATAATTAATAATACTAGCGACTTGCCCTGCGCTTGCAGTGACTGTGAGTTACGCTGAAAATGTTCAATATCTTTAGGTAGTTGGTCGAACAAAAAGCGGCGGCTACGTAACCCTGTAAGCTCATCTGAATGGCTCACCAGCTTAAGCTGTGAGTTAACCTTATTAAGCTTATCGTTTGCTTGGCGAAGCTCTAAGGTACGATCAGTGATCAACCCTTCTAACACTTCTTGTTTACGGCGCTCTTGCGCTCTAAATACCCAAAACACTAAATAAAACAATAAAACGAAACCACTTGTGATCAGTAATCTAAAGTAAATTGTTTCATCAAAACGCTCAGGTACTACAAAAGCGTAATCAACAGATTGGGCTATGTTCCAATCCTCGCCTTGGCGTTTTGTTTCTAACTGAAACAAAAATGCACCGGCTGGAAGGTTTGTATAAATAGCTTCGCGGCGAGTATTAGCGTATCGCCAGTCAGTATCTAAACCATTTAATTTATATCTAAACTCAATACTATTTGGCGCGTAATAATCTATAGCTGTGTATTTTAAAGTAACATCGCGCTCGTCTATTTTTAATCGCGGTTTATTACCTAATGCAGCTGTGGTTAAACTACGTAATGGTGTAGTTAATGTTTCTATTTTAGGTTTTAAACCACGTAAACCAAACAGCTCAACGCTTTTAGGTATTTCAACTACACCTTGTAAACTGGGATACCAAATGGAGTTATCCATATCAACAACCGCGTCATGCCCTAAGCCATTACAACATTGGCTGGCTTTACCATCGAGTTGGCGATCGAACGAGGAAATAACCTCTTCAACTTTTAAGCTTTGGATCTGCGTTTTAAATTGATCTACCGGCATCCGATAAACACCTTTCATGGTGCTTACCCATATTCTTTTTAATTTTTCATCGTACTTTAAGCTAAAAATAGAACCATAGGGTAAGCCATTTGCCGCATCTAATTGCTGCCATTGTCCTTGTCCACTACGATAAAACAAACCATCGTTTAACGAGCCAACTAATATTCCAACTCCATCTATATGCAAAATACTGGTTACATAAGCGCTTTCTAGGGTAGTTTGGTCGCCTATTTTTTCTATTCCTCGGTCAGTAAAGTAATACGCGCCTTTACTAGTACCGATAATGCCAAAGTTTGGTGCATCTAATACAAAAGTAATAAACTTACTGCCTAAAAATGCATTATAAGCAAAGGGCCTTAAACCACTATAATTGAGTCGATACAAACCTCGGCCAGTACCAATCCAAAATCCGCCTCGGGTAGCTGAGCTAATCGCAAATACCGGGTTGTCGTTTAATGCGCGCCCAGGAAAGCTGTAAAGTGTGTCGTCTTCATAAAAGAATAACCCACGCCCAGTAGCAATATAAAGCCGATCGCCATCAAACTGTAAATCATGCACCGAGGCATGCCCATACTTGCTACTGTTTATTATATTAATAAAGTTTTTATTGGTATCAAAGTAACCAACACCGCTTCTGTTAGCTATCCACAGTTTGTCATCGGGTGATTTACTAATCGCCATTACCGTTTCAGTCATTTTAGAAATTGCCGAGTGACGCTCAATGCGACCTTCGTGTGCCAGCCATAAACCTTCACTAAAACTGGCTAGCCAAACATTATTTTGATCATCGCGAAACATGTCAGCAAACCAAATACTTTGATCTAACTGACTTGGCTCAACCCATTGCCAATCACCTGACTTGCCACGAAATAATAAACGCCCATAAGTAGATACCCATAAGCCACCATTGGTATCGCTCATAAATTTATAAACTGCAGAGTTATTCACATTAGGCAGTGGGAAAGAACGTAGTTCGTCATCTAAATCTAAAAAATAAGCACCCAACTCAGAGGCTAAATATAAATTACCATTTAAAAAAGAGAGATCGTGCACTATGGTTTGCGCTAAGCTGTCGGGTAATGACACTTTGGCAGTAAGCTCTAAGCGTAATTTAGAAAAGTCGGCAGCGCTTTTTGTCAGGCGCAGTAAATGTCTGTCGTTTACTAACCAAATACCTTCAGGTGCGAGCGCCATTTTGCTCACAGAGCCAACTATTTGAGTAATAACAGTGGGATTAACTATGGGTGATGGCTCATTAGTTTGATCGCGTAAATCAACCAAACTACGATCAACATAATACAGGCCATTAGCGGCTATCCAAATACCGCCTTTAGAGTCCTCTAAAATATCTCTAACCGGGCCTTTAATATTAAACTCTTGTGCACTAAGTGTTGCAGGGTCAATAACCACTAACCCATTTTTGGTACCGATCCACAAAAAGCCTTGGCCATCTATTAGTAATTTATTAATACCATTACTTGGTAAAAAAAGACTATTTTGCGTGTTGTAGTTGGTAAAAGTATTGCCGTCAAAACGACTTAAACCAAATTGAGTTCCCAGCCACATATAACCTTGCTGGTCTTGCACAACACTTTTGAGTGATTGCGAGGGGAGTCCATCTTTAATATTCCATTGTTTAACTACGTAATCAGTAATTGAGGCCCAACTTGGCATAGCACAGGTTAGTAGTACAAAAACTAGTAAAAATCGCATCATATTGCTGCCACCTAGCTAAACAATCAAATAATAAACTAAAAGGGTAGTAAACCTACTTTTATCAGCGCTTGCAAACAAATAAGTGAAAATATACCTGCAAGTACGTCATCAATCATAATTCCAAATCCACCATGGGCACGCTTGTCGAGCACACGGATAGGGCCTGGTTTGACTATATCAAAAAAACGAAACAGTAAAAAACCAACCAATAATGTTTGCCAGCTCAGTGCGGCACCAATCATAGTGATGTAATAGCCTGCCACTTCATCCCATACAATCGCGGGGTGATCGTGTACCCCTAAATCATCAGCGGTTTTGCCACAAGCCCAAATACCAAAAACACTGATCACTACAGCAAATACTATTTGTAACCACAACGGGTAGTGCATGGTTATAAAAATAAAAGGTAAAGCGGCCAAAGTACCAAATGTGCCTGGGGCTATAGGTGCAAGCCCAGTACCAAAACCTAAACCAAAAAACTGATGTGGACGCTTTAGGTTAAATAAACGCTTGTTGTTCAACTTAAATCCTTAGAAAAGTGCTCAAAACCTTGGTGCTTAAAAGTAAATTTTTCGCCTTTATGTAACAGGTCAATTTGCCCTTCGCCACTTTTTATTTGGCCAATACAAATTGCCTCTACGCCATATTGACGCAGTTTTACATCAAGCATACTTTTATTGCTATCAGGCACAGTATAAAGCAGTTCATAGTCGTCGCCGTAATTTAGTATAAACGGTAATTGTTGTTCAAAATCAAGGCTAGCTTTCATTGCATCCGAGGTGGGTATGCTTTCAATATTAACCGTTGCGCTAACCTGCGACATATTTAGTATATGGCCTAAATCGGCTAGTAAACCATCTGAAATATCAATAGCAGAAGACGCAAGCCCACGTAATACCTGCCCTGCAGCCACTCTAGGTGTAGGGAAGTTAAGGCGCTTTTTAATATGTTTTAGATGCTCAGGTTCAATCGTTAAGCCTTGCTTGCGAGACTCTATTGCAAGCCCCGCATCTCCTAACGGCCCAGTTACAAAAATCCAGTCACCTACTTTTGCGCCATTTCGGCATAATGCAGTGCCTTCGGGTACTGTACCTTTTGCACAAATAGTAATACTCAAAGGTCCTTGAGTCGTGTCGCCACCAATTATTTGTACATTAAAATATTCGGCAATTTCATGCATGCCGTCAGTCAATTCTTCAATCCATTGCTGATCAATACTCGGAAGTGTTAAAGCGATAGAAACCCATGTAGGCTCTGCCCCCATTGCCGCTAAATCACTTAAATTTACAGCCAATGCTCTGTGCCCGAGTGCGCGAGGTTCAATGTCATCAAAAAAATGCACACCAGCAACGAGTGTATCGGTTGTTATAGCAAGCTGACAATTTTGCGGCACAGTAACTAATGCGCAGTCATCTCCAATCCCTAAATTAACATCGCGGCGAGTAATACCACGGCCTTTAAAATAACGATTAATTAATTCAAATTCCTTCATACACAAAAAAGCCGACCTATGCCGGCTCTCCTTTTTAACGGTAATTTATACCAGCCAGTTTTGATAAAATAATTATCAAAAACCTGACTAAATATTACTTACGTAAATGCTTAACTGCTTTATCAAGTACACCGTTTACAAATTTATGGCTATCTTCAGCGCCAAACATTTTAGCTAATTCAATGCTTTCGTTGATAGCCACTTTGTATGGAACATCTTCACGAAATTTTAGCTCATAGCTGCTTAAACGTAATATTGCGCGTTCAACCATATCTAACTCATCGAATGGACGGGTTAAATGCGGTGATACAGCCTCGTCTAGTTGCTTATAATTTACCGCAACGCCACTGGCTAAATCTTTAAAATATTCAACATCAATTTTAGTCACGTCGTTTTCGATCAACATTTGTTGTTCGATATCGGCAATTGCATTGCCACTTAATTGCCAAGAATAAATGGCCTGAAGTGCTAATATACGTGCTTTACGTCTTGCTGCTGGTTTCACAAAAATTCCTTAAACTTAAATTTTATCTAACACATTAACCATTTCAAGCGCGCCTAAAGCAGCTTCGCCGCCTTTATTGCCCATTTTGGTGCCAGCACGCTCAATTGCTTGCTCAATGCTTTCTGTGGTTAATACGCCAAATGCAACCGGTATATCATACTCAAGTGATACTTGCGCAAGACCTTTGTTTGATTCGCCAGCAACTAGGTCAAAGTGTGGAGTACCACCTCTGATCACTACGCCTAATGCGATGATTGCATCATACTGTTTTTTTGCCGCAATACGTTTCGCTGCTAAAGGTAATTCAACCGCGCCAGGTACATAAACTACGGTAATATCGTCATCCGATACACCACCTGTGCGTTTTAATTCATCAATAGCGCCTGCTAATAAGCTACTACCAATAAAGTCATTAAAGCGAGAAATGACAATGGCAAATTTTTTGCCCGGAGCGTACTTACTACCTTCAATAATTTTCATTTGATAACCTTAAAAATAAGTTTGAGCGATTTCGATTGCGCAAAAATTGCAGCGCATCATACCATAAAAATAAAATAATAGCCTAGCGTCTAATTACTGCGGCTCTATGTAGTCAACAACTTCTAAATGAAACCCTGAAAGTGCATGATACTTTTTAGGGCGACTCATTAAGCGCATTTGTTTAATGCCTAAATCGGCTAAAATTTGTGAACCCACGCCTACAGTACGAGACGTACCTGTAAATTTATTCGGTGTTACATCTTCACCCGAATCTTCGGCTGCAAACGCCTTTACGGTTGCCTCAAGCTCTGCGGTACTTTCTTGTTTGCCTAAAATAACTAATACACCATTGTGCTTAGCTATATAAGCCATTGCGTCAGACACGCCCCAGCTACGCTCAGAGTTTCTATCTGAGAGTAAAATATCGTTAAAGGTGCTTTGTAAATGCACTCGCACTACGGTTGGCGCTTGTTGTTTTATTTCGCCTTTTACTAATGCGTAATGTAGCTGTCCGTCAATGGTGTCTTTGTAGGTTACTAAATCAAACTCACCGTGCTCGGTAGGTAACTTACACTTTGCCACTTGCTCTATTGTGGTTTCGTTTAAGTTACGGTATTCAATTAAATCAGCTATGGTGCCAATTTTAATATCGTGCTGTTTAGAAAACACTTCTAAGTCAGGACGGCGCGCCATAGTGCCATCTGCATTGAGTATTTCAACAATAACCGATGAAGGCTCAAGCCCTGCTAAACGGGCTAAGTCGCAGCCTGCTTCAGTGTGCCCTGCACGCGTTAAAACACCGCCAGGTTGTGCCATTATAGGAAAAATATGCCCAGGCTGTACTATATCGCTAGGCACTGCGCCTTTAGCTATAGCGGCCTGTACTGTACGTGCTCTATCTGCTGCCGAAATACCTGTAGTAACGCCTTTTGAAGCTTCTATCGACATTGTAAAATTAGTTGAAAACGCAGCACCGTTATTTTTTACCATAAGCGGTAAATCAAGTTGCTCGCATCGCTGTTGCGTCATAGTTAAACAAATTAAACCACGGCCATGCGTGGCCATAAAGTTAATAGCTTCTGCACTAATATGCTCGGCGGCAATAATTAAATCGCCTTCATTTTCCCTGTCTTCATCGTCCATTAAAATAACCATTTTACCGGCTTTAATGTCTGCGATAATTTCTTCTGCGCTGTGTAAGTTCATAATTCACTCTTATTAGTTGTTAGTTGCGTTACTTAATAAAGCCCGCTTTTGCGAGTAAGCTCATTGAAATATCAGCGCCCGTAGGCTGCTCTGCGCCTTTTATAAGCCGCTCTAAATAACGCGCAATTTGGTCGACTTCCAAATTAACTTGGGTGCCCACTTTAAAATTAGCTATCGTAGTTTGCTCGCTAGTATGGGGCACAATCGTTAATTTAAATTTATTACCTTCTACTGCGTTCACTGTTAGGCTAATACCATCAATACATACAGAACCTTTATACGGTATGTATTTCATTAGGTTTTCATCTGTGGTTAGCCAATATTCTGTAGCACGTGCATTTGGCGTAATGGCGGTAATTGTAGCAATGCCATCAACATGGCCAGACACTAAATGCCCACCTAAACGCGAAACCGGTTGCATGGCTTTTTCAAGATTAACTGTTTGCCCTAATGTGTAATGAGCAAAACCAGTTAAATCTATCGTTTCATTCGATAAGTCGGCACTAAAACCATCGGCATGTTTATCAACAACAGTTAAACACACACCATTAGTGGCAATACTATCTCCTAACTTAACATCACTCATATCAAGGTCAGGGCTTTGTACACGAATAGCTAAATCGCCTTGTTTTTTTTGTAATAAAGCAATTTTGCCTGTGGCTTCTATTATCCCAGTAAACATAGCATTACTCTTTTGTTTCAAGTGGTTTTAATGAGCTTTTTACTGCGCTAATACGTAAATCATCACCTATACGCGTACACTCATTAAAAGTTAAATCAATCGTATTTTGCATACTGATCAACTCAGGAAAATTAACTAAACTCTTGCCATCACACCCAATTAATTTAGGCGCTAGATAAAAAATAAATTCATCTATTAAATCCAGTTCAACCATTTTACCCGCAAGGGTTGCTCCAGCCTCTAGCCACACAGTATTAAATTGCAGCTTTGCGAGCTTTTTTAAAACCGCGGTTAAATCAACTTTTGAATTAATAGCAGTTACTACTATATGCTTTACAAAATGCGGCCAATGTTGCGATTTATCAACCTTGGTAGTAAAAATTATTATTTCACTTTCAATAGCAAATAAAGCAAGATTTGGGGTTAAACGATTTTGCGAGTCAATAATAACACGCACAGGTTGGCGAAGCGGTAACTGTGTAGGTAATGCCTGCGGTAATTCATTTTTACGCACATTTAATTTAGCGTCATCTACTAATACTGTGTCGGCACCGGTTAAAATAGCGCAACTTTGTGCACGATATAACTGTACGTCTTGGCGTGCTGCTGCGCCTGTTATCCACTTACTTTGGCCATTATTAAGCGCCGTTTTACCATCAATACTGGCGGCCATTTTACACGTTACATAGGGCAGGCCATGCTCCATGCGTTTAAAAAAGCCTAAATTAAGCGCCCTAGCCTGTGCTTCAAGTAACCCATACGCAACCTCAATACCAGCGTCGCTGAGTATTTTCAGCCCCTTACCAGCCACTTGTGGATTGCTATCGACCATAGCGGCAATTACTTTTACCACACCGGCGGCTTTTAAACCTTCTGCGCACGGTGGTGTACGACCATAATGGCTACATGGCTCAAGCGTAACATAAGCAGTTGCGCCTTTTGCTTTACTGCCAGCCATAGCAAGTGCATTTACTTCTGCATGCCCTTGTCCGGCAAGCTGATGAAATCCCTCGCCTACTATTTCATTGTTTTTAACTAATACACAACCTACGTTTGGATTAGGCGTGGTAGTAAACCGGCCTTTTTTAGCCAGTTCTATAGCACGTGCCATATACATTTCGTCATATTGGTTAAAAACACAGTCGCTTTGCATACTTACTCCCCTAAACGGGCAATTTCTTCGCCAAATTCGCGAATATCTTCAAACGAGCGATACACCGAGGCAAAGCGCACATAAGCTACTTTATCGAGCTTTTTAAGCGCTTCCATAATGCACTCTCCCACTAAATGGCTCGAAACCTCTCGCTCGCCGGTTGCGCGTAATTGCGACTTTATTATATTAACTACTTCTTCTACTTGTTCGGTACTTACGGGGCGTTTTTCCAGTGCGCGGTTTAAACCATTTAACAATTTATCTTCGTTAAAGGGTTCGCGGCTGCCATCTTGTTTTATTACCCGTGGCATAACCAGTTCTGCGCCCTCAAACGTAGTAAAACGCTCATGGCAGTCATTGCATTCACGACGACGACGCACTTGGTGACCACCGCCAACCAGGCGAGAGTCAATAACTTTGGTATCTTTTGCGGTACAAAATGGGCAATGCATAGCTAGGTACTTCCGTTTTAAAAAACAAAAAAGGCCGCTTTAAAGCGGCCTTTATCTTAGCAAAAAACTAAGCGATTGTGATCTAAATTACTGTTTTACTTTTATTAAGCGTAAACAGGTAGTTTTGCACAAATTGCTTTTACTTTTTCTCTTACTTGCGCCTGTACTGATTCATCATTGATGTTATCTAGTACGTCACAGATCCAGCCAGCAAGCTCTTTAGATTCTGCTTCTTTAAAACCACGACGAGTGATTGCAGGTGAACCAATACGTAGGCCAGATGTTACAAACGGTGAACGTGGATCGTTAGGCACTGAGTTTTTGTTAACTGTAATATGAGCGTTACCCAAAGCAGCATCAGCATCTTTACCGGTAATATCTTTATTGATTAAATCAAGTAAGAATAAGTGGTTTTCAGTTTTGTCAGATACAATTTTGTAGCCACGTTCCTGCATAACAGCAACCATAGCTTGTGCATTTTTAACAACTTGTGTTTGATATACTTTAAATTCTGGTTGTAGAGCTTCTTTAAATGCCACAGCTTTAGCAGCAATAACATGACATAAAGGACCGCCTTGGCCACCAGGGAAAACAGCACTGTTAAGCTTTTTGTAAATAGCTTCGTCGCCACATGCCGAAATAATTAAACCACCACGAGGGCCTGCTAAGGTTTTATGTGTAGTTGTAGTAACAACATGTGCGTGAGGAACTGGGCTTGGGTAAATACCCGCCGCAATTAAACCAGCAACGTGCGCCATATCTACAAAAAAGTAAGCGCCAATTTTATCAGCAATTTCACGTAATTTAGCCCAATCAACAATACCTGAGTATGCTGAGAAGCCACCAATAATCATTTTTGGTTTGTGCTCAAGCGCTAGCGCTTCAACCTGTGCGTAATCAATTTCGCCTGTAGTTTCATCTAGGCCATACTGAATTGCATTATAAAGCTTACCTGAAAAGTTTACGTGTGAACCATGCGTTAAATGGCCGCCATGAGCTAAGCTCATACCTAGTACGGTATCACCGGCGTTTAACAATGCTAAAAAAACGGCCGCATTTGCTTGCGAACCAGCATGTGGTTGTACGTTTGCATAGTCAGAACCAAATAGTTCGTTAGCACGGTCAATCGCTAATTGCTCAACAACGTCTACATGCTCACAACCGCCATAGTAACGTTTGCCCGGATAACCTTCTGCGTATTTATTAGTTAACTGTGAACCCTGTGCTTCTAGTACGCGTGGGCTACAGTAGTTTTCAGAAGCGATTAATTCAATGTGATCTTCTTGGCGCGCAGTTTCTTTTGCAATTGCGTCAAATAACTCTGGGTCAAAATCTGAAATATTCATGCTACGTTCTAACATTGGGGTCTCCTGGGGCAAGGTGTATGGTATTTTTTAGAGGCTTTATTGTACGCTTAAAACGACTATTTGCCTACGCTCTTAAGTTGAGGATATTTAAACAGGGATTGAATTTATTTCACAGGCTTTTTAAGATGATATTTTTTAATCATTACATAATAAATTAAAATATATATTAATTATTATATTTACATAGCTAATGAAAGTATTAACACCCACACTAAAATATACCTATAAAAAAAGCGACCAAGGCCGCTTTAATTAGATCTTACTTTTAACTTAATTTTTTAAGTATTTCAGTACGTAAGGCATCATAATCAGCATTTATATCATTAGCTAAACATGCCTTGGCTAATGCATCTGCAAGTGGCTTTGGCATAGCTAGTTCAATGTTTAAAATACCTTCAACACTGTCTTTAAATTTAGCTGGATGAGCCGTTGCTAAAAAGATTCCGGCAGCGCCAGGAGCGCGATTTTCAACAAGTCCTTGGTATGCAATAGCGGTATGCGGCTCAGCAACATAACCTGTTTGTTGAATATTTTTCATCACTGTTTGCGTATCTTGCTCGTTTACGCTAGTTGAATAAAAATTATCGTAGCTAAACCAATTGTTGTCGAGCATAGATTGCACTCGTGGCCAGTTATTTGGCTTGCTTACATCCATTGCATTTGAAAGTGATTCAAGTGTCGCGTTTGGCGTCCAGTTTTTATCCAGCATAAAGCGCGGTACTGTATCGTTTTGATTAGTAGTTGCACTAAGTTTGCCAACAGGCAAACCAATAACAGCACCTATCATTGCCGCGCACACATTACCAAAGTTACCACTTGGAACCGAAATATGCGCAGTAGCCCGTTTTGCTTTTGGTAATTGTGCAATTGCCTCAAAGTAATAACAAACTTGTGCCACTAAGCGACTAATATTAATAGAGTTAGCAGAGTTAAGCCCCAGTGTAGATTTAACTTCTTCATCTAAAAAGGCATTTTTAACTAACTCTTGGCAATCATCAAAGCTGCCTTCAACCGCATAACAATGAATGTTGCCACCCAATGTAGTAAAGAGCTTTTGCTGCGCCAGTGAAATTTTGCCTTTAGGGTATAAAATTACCACGTCGATATTAGGCTTATTATAAAACGCATGTGCAACCGCCGCGCCAGTATCGCCCGACGTTGCAGTTAAAATAGTCACTTTATCGCCTTGATTAAACTGCGCTAAACACTCTGCCATAAAGCGCGCACCAAAATCTTTAAACGCTAAGGTAGGCCCATGAAACAATTCTAAGCAATAAGTGTTCTCTGCCACTTCCACCAGCTTAACCGGAAAGTTAAATGCATTTTTAACCATATGTGCAACGGTATCTGCTGGTAATTCATCGCCAATTAAATGCGAGAGTATTTTACTACTACGGGTTACAAAATCCATATCAAGTAGTGCATCAACATCCGTTAGTGGTGTTAACGACTCGGGAAAAAATACCCCTTGATTACGCCCTAAACCCGTTTTTACTGCCTCAACAAACGACACTTGTTGCGAACTATCTTTTAAATTATGTAATTGCATAACTACTATCCTATAAAACTGTTAATTGACGTGTGCCGTCGTTATCTAATTTACAAATATGGCAAAAACCTTGCTCGTTTATGTAGTTACTTTCAAGCCACTGCGCGCACTGCTGTGCAGCTTTTAATGTTTTACACACAGTAAATAATGTTGGCCCTGCACCAGAAATACTAACAATTTCGGCGCCTAGCGCTGGCAAACTCGCTTTTGCTTCACTAAAACCTGTTATAAGTGGCGCACGGTATGGCTCGGCTATATGGTCTTGCATAATACTTAATGCATCATCAAAGCGATGCATTAACAATAAACTACTAAAGGCAGATAAACGCTGCGCAAATTCTACACCTGCGTGCATGCTCAACTCTTTTGGTAAAACTGAGCGTGCTTTTGCTGTATTAAGTGAAAAACCAGGAAACGCAGCAACGTAATACCAGTTTTCATCAACTGGTAAAGCAATTGATTTATTAGGAATTAAATCGCCAGTTAGCTGCAGGCCACCTAAATAACATGGCGTGATGTTATCGTAATGACGACCACCACTAACAACTGCCTCAAAGTCGGCCATTAACTCAATAAGTTCAACTTGGCTAAGCTTGGTTCCGGCAAATTTATCTAGGGCAGCAAAGGTTGCTACCACCGAACACGCACTTGATCCTAACCCTGAACCTATGGGCAAGTTCTTTTTCAGCTCCAACTTTACACTTGGCATATTAGGCGCTACATGCGCTCTAAAATGCACTAAACATTGATACGCTAAGTTTTCACTGGCATCACTTGGTAGCTTATGCGCGTATTCGCCAGAGCAAATAAACTCATCGCTCGATGCGGCACTAACAACGGCTACATCGCCTAATAAACTGCCGTCAATAGGTGCAAGAGCTGCGCCTAATGCGTCAAAACCAACGGCAAAATTACCAATAGATGCGGGAGCATATACTTCAATCATTGTTTGCTCCTAGCGCGATAACGTTTTTAAAATATCAGCAAATACACCAGCGGCTGTTACTGCCGAGCCTGCGCCATAGCCTCGTATAACAAATGGGCGTGGCTGATAATACTGACTTAAAATTGCTAATGCGTTTTCGCCATCACGAATATCGTAAAGTGCATGCTTTGCATCAACGGCTTCTATACCTACCTTACAGTGACCTTGCTTAATTGTGCCTACGTAACGCAGTACTTTACCCTCTGCGGCAGCACTTGCTATTCGGTCGTTAAAACCTGCGTTTAGGCTAGGGAGCTTTTCCATAAACGTATTTACATCATCGCCTTGTGCAAAACCGTGCGGTAATACCGACTCTACTTCAATGTCGCTTAGCTCTAGTGGCATGCCAGATTCGCGGGCAATAATTAATAGTTTTCGTGCTACGTCTGTCCCCGATAAGTCATCACGCGGATCAGGTTCAGTAAAGCCACTTTCTTTGGCTTTAATTGTTGCCTCAGACAGTGACAAGCCATCTTGCAGCGCACCAAACATGTACGATAGCGAGCCTGATAAAATACCGCTAAATTCTAGTAACTCGTCTCCTGCACCAAATAACGATTTTAAGTTATCAAGTACCGGTAAACCGGCTCCTACATTGGTTTCGTATAAAAACTTACGGCCATTTTTTTGCGTTGCTGCAATTAAGTCTTGATAGTAAGCATACGAGCTTGTATTGGCCTTTTTATTTGCGGCTACGACATGGAAACCGGCATTTAAAAAGTCTACGTATTGCGCCGATAACGCATCTGACGAAGTACAATCAACTAATACTGGGTTTATTAAATGATTTTGCTGTACAAATTGTTCAACTAGTTTTAAATCAAAAGCCTGCTCTGATGCGCCAAGCTTTTGCTGCCAGTCATCAAAGGCAATACCTTCACTGTCTAAGTGTAGCTGGCGAGAGTTGGCAACCCCATAAAGCTTAAGTTTAATATTGCGTTTTTCAAGCCAAGCTTGTTGACGCTCTAATTGCTCAATAAGCTCTTGACCTACTAAACCACACCCTAATAAAAACACGTCAATTGATGGAATATGGGTAAAGAAATTCTCATGACAAACCTTTACAGCGCCATTACAACGTTCACCATCGATCACGGCCGAAATAGAACTTTCGGTAGAGTCTTGGGCTATAGCTACAATATTTACTTGTGCTTGAGCAAGTGATGCAAAAAACTTAGCCGCTAAACCTTTGTGCGCACGCATATTATCGCCCACCAAAGTAACAATAGCTAAGTTACGCTTTACTTGTATTGGTTCAATTAAACCTGCTTGAGACTCTAATTTAAATGCGGTTTGCAGCGCTTCAAGTGCCAGCGCTAAATCGACCTCATGAACACAAAAACTAATACTGAACTCACACGATGACTGGGTAATTAAAACAATCGACACATTATCAAGGGCAAGGGCATTAAATACTTTAGATGCCATCCCTACTTTACCTTTCATGCCCGGGCCCGACACGGTAAGCATTGCTAAATCTTGTAAACTTGATAGTGCTTTTACTGGCTCAGATGAAACGCTCTCGTTACTAATAAGTGAGCCTTGTGCATTGGGGTTACGCGTGTTTTTAATTTCGCACGGTACACCCGCTTTAGCGCAGGGTAAAATTGTTTTAGGGTGTAATACTTTTGCACCAAAGTAAGAAAGCTCCATCGCTTCTTTATAAGATAAAAAATCAACTTTAGTGGCGGTTTTTATATAACGCGGATCAGCACTGTAAACACCATCTACATCAGTCCAAATTTGGCAAACATCGGCTTCTAAACAAGCTGCCGCAATTGCCGCAGAATAATCTGAGCCATTTCGGCCCAAAGTGGTTAGTTCGCCTTGCTCATTACTGGCAGTAAAACCGGGCATAATATAAATCGTTGCTGGTTGTTCTTTTAATACGGCTTGAAAGCGCACTTTACTGGCAACTAAGTCTGCCTCTGCATCTATGTAACCACCGGTTGATACTATGCAATTGGTCGCTTCAAGGTACTGCGCATTTAAATCACCGAGTAAGCATTGCATTAACGACACACTAACGCGCTCACCAAAGCTAATAATAAAAGCACGTACTTGCTCAGGGCAGCATTTAATCAGTGATACACCATCAAGTTTATTTTTAAGCTCGGTAAAATTTGGCCAGTTTTCAATTTCACCATAGCCTTGCTCTACTGCTTTTTTTAACTCGTCACATCGATTTACCAGTGCTTGCCACAAGTGACTAAAGTCTTCACCCTGCTCAGCCGCTGAGGCTAATGCAACTAATGAATCTGTCATGCCACCGGGGGCTGAAAGCACTAATAACATTTCATCTTTTAATTGTGCTTTTGCCAGCACGGCAACCATCTCTAAACAAGCAAAGTCGGCAAGCGATGATCCGCCAAATTTTAAAACGCGCATTTTTTATGTTTCCTCATTCCATAAAACGAAAAAAGGCCTGGGTTCTAAGTGAACACAGGCCTTTAAATTTGTTGCACCGACCTATGCCACTATCCAGTTAGGATGATGGTTGTAATAATAATGGTCGCTGCAAGACTAAATGTTTTCATAGCTTAAGACTGCCTTAACACAGGCTATACTGTCAACCCTCATTAAGAAGATAAAACAGTCTTTTTTTTCATCTTAACTTCTAGTAAATGCCAAATTTATGCAAAATATTATTAAGTATTATTTTGCCAACTGGCTTTTCGATAAACCCTATAACACCTAATTGTGCTACGCGCTGCTGCATTTGCTGTTGAATATCTGCCGAAATGACTAATACAAAACACTCCATTTTTTCTGCTTTAATATGCTCCAACACCTGCACACCATCGAGTATCGGCATAGTTAAATCGAGGCAAACTAAATCAAAATGTTGTTCTTTCAATAACGCTAACGCATCTACTCCATTTATCGCTTGGCGTATATCGGCGGTTATACAGTCATTTAAGCAACGTATCACTTGTTTGCGGGCTACTGCTGAATCGTCACAAACTAAAATAGAAAAGTTCATCATGAAAACCAGTTACTAAGGCGATGCATTAAAGCCAGCATAAAAACAACCTCTCGTTCAGCCAAACTTAAAGCCGAAAAACTTCAAAAATATCGAGCTTCACTATAACTGAATTAATGTAAAATACACTAGGGCGTGTTAATTTTTCAAAATTGAAATTTATTCAACCAAGAGTTATTTATATTTGGCCTAGCCTGCGATTATCAAACCCAACATTAAACTATAGTGTAATGCAAAAAGCTAAACGCTAAATACATATGCGCTTAGTTTTAAACGGCCTGTATAAAAGTGTAGCAACTTATTGCGCAACAAGTGCGCAGCGACAGCAAGCAAGATTACACATACTCAATTATGACTGCGCTCCTTAAAACAACTTGCTATTTTTTAAATATGCCACAATAAAATCAGCCATTTCGAGATACTGATTTTATTGCTATGATTGTGCAAATTTTTCAAATGGATCTGTATTCCTATGTGGTTTAGTAACCTTATATGTTATCGCTTTAAACAAGATGTTTCGTATACACAAGAAGATTTTGACAAAGCATTAGAGCAAGACTTATTTCGTCCATGTACGGGCCAAGAGCTGGCTACATTTGGCTGGACAAAAGCGTTTGGGAAACACGGCGAAACTTTATCGCATTTTTCACAAAAAAGTATTTTAGTTTGCGCTAAGCGCGAAGAAAAAGTATTACCTGCATCGGTTATAAATGAGCTAGTTGCAGAAAAAGTCGATTTAATTGAAGCTGAAGAAAATCGCCCAGTTAAAAAGAAAGAAAAAGACGAATTAAAAGAAAACATTTTACATACACTGCTACCACAAGCATTTAAAAAGTCGAGCTTACAGTTTGCATTTATTGACCAAGAAAACGGCTGGGTTGTGGTTAATAGCGGCAGTTTTAACAAAGCCGAAGAGTTACTCGCACTTTTGCGTAAATCGTTAGGCACACTGCCTGTAGTACCTGCATTTGCCAATTACGACCTAGATGTATTTTTAACCGACTGGTTAACTAACTTCAGCACGCCTGAAGGCTTTGCAATAGGCTCAGATGCAGAGTTAGAAGAAGCAGATGATAGTGGCGCGCAAGTTAAGCTTAAAGGCCACGACCTATCGTGCGACGAAGTTAAATCGCACCTTGAAACCGGTAAACGTGTTACTAAGCTTGCACTTGATTGGCAAGAACGCGTTAAGTTTATGCTGCAAAACGACGGTTCTATTAAGCGTTTAAGCTACAGCGATACCTTAAAAGAAGAAAATGCTGATATTCCAAAAGAAGACATGGCAGTAAAACTCGATGCTGACTTTATTTTAGCTTCAGAAGAAATTAAACAGCTACTTGAAGAGCTAACTCAAGGCTTAGGCGATATAGACGACTTAGCTTAAGCGCTAACCCTTGCTAAGTTAAGCCAAAAAAAGCACGATTTAATCGTGCTTTTTTACACTCACTACTTAATTGCTATTAGCAAAACATCTCTTTTATATCGTCAACCATAGCGTGATACTCATCGCTGGTGAAAAGCTGCATAGAAGGAATAATTCCTTTGTTAATATAAACCTGTAGCGCGGCCGACTTATCTGACACTTGTAGCGTGCCCTCTAAAATTGCACCAATCCTAATAAAATCAATATAGCTTACCTGCTCAGGGCGATGACTGGCATCAGCCCAGTTTTGCGCCACATCAACAAATTCATCAGGAAACTCCCACGCTTTCATTATAGAGCCACCAATTTTACCACTGAGCTTTTGAATTGCATGGGCTAAAAAGCTAGGATTAGCAAATACCTCAGGATGGCGTTCGGCTTCGGTTAAAATGGGTAATACACCAATATTATAAATTAATGATGCCAAGGTAATCGAATCTCTATTTAAAGAGTTTTGCTTATTATTCTTTAAGTAAAATTCCATTAATGCAATTGAGTGACTCGCTACTATTAACGTTTTTTGCCACGCTTTGCCCATGTAACCTTTAATTAGCTCGTTGTTAGATACAAACAATTGCTCCATTGCCATAGCCGTTGCAATATTTTTAATTTGTCGTAAGCCTATGCGAGTAACTGCTTGATGTAAGTTAGATACCTTAACTGAGCGCCCCATAATTGCACTGTTAGCTACTTTAATCATACGGGCTGTTAGTGCTGGATCATGTGCAATCACATCGGCCATTTGCATCAAGTTTACGTCATTATTATCAGCAGCTTGGCGCACTTTAATTGCTACTTCAGGTAAAGTAGGCAGCACCAAAGTGTCGTTATTTATTCTATCAATCAAAATTGTTAACAATGCATTTTCAGTAGACATAACATCCCTATGATTAGTTATTTATAAGCTAAAACAAGCCTTATATTGTTGTTATTATATGCTTTAGTATTACTTAACTTATAGTTAAAGCTAACAAAACTACATAAATTTATTTTTTATTTACTATTTAACATCAGTTAATTACACCTCTAACGCCTAAAACTTGCTATTTACCACGGTGTTTTGCTTTAATGCAGTCACTATAAGGCAGTATTTTTAAGATAGTAAGCGCCTTAGCGAACTGCATACAAATAATAAATCTTACTTTTAAATAGGCAAAATAATGAATTTAAATAAAATTAGCCAAGCAATTATGCTCTCCGGCATCGTTTTTCTTAGTGCTTGTTCAGAGCAAGCTCCTTCTTCTAGTAATAAAACGACTGTTAAAACAGAGCAAGTAAAGCCTGTAGGTCCAACACTTATAAATACCGATAAACAACGTTTAGACATTTACACTGACTTTAGCTTACAAACTGATTTATCACATTTAAGTGATAACCAAAAAGCTATGGTGGCAAAGCTTATAGATGCTTCAATAATTATGGATGATTTATTTTGGCAGCAAGCGTTTGGTGAAAATAAAGAGTCATTTTTAGCTAAACTAGCTGATGACAAAGTGCGTAAATTTGCCGACATAAACTACGGTCCATGGGATCGTTTAAACGGCGATAAAGTGTTTTTATCAAGCTATAAAGAAAAAGCAACTGGTGCACAGTTTTACCCTGCAGATATAACTAAAGAAGAGTTAAATAAAGCTGATCTTGCAGATAAAAATGGGCTTTACTCTATTATTAAACGTGATGAGCAAGGTAACCTTTACAGCGTGCCATACTCTAAAGAGTACGCAACCGAGCTTTTAGAGGCTGCTAACTTGCTACGTGAAGCAAGTAAACTAGCAGACGATAAAGAGTTTGCTAACTACTTAAACCTTCGTGCAGACGCGCTACTAAACGATGACTTTCAAGCGTCTGATTTTGCGTGGATGGATATGAAAAATAACCCAGTAGATGTGGTTATTGGTCCAATTGAAACTTATGAAGACCAATTGTTTGGTTACCGTGCTGCTTATGAGTCTTATGTATTAATTAAAGATTTAGCATGGAGCGAACGCCTGGCTAAATTTGCTGCCTTTTTACCTGAGCTACAAAAAGGCTTACCGGTTGATGATAAATACAAACAAGAAGTTCCGGGATCAGACGCCGACCTAAATGCCTACGACGTTGTTTACTATGCAGGGCACTCAAATGCGGGCAGTAAAACCATTGCAATAAACTTACCAAACGACGAGCAAGTACAGCTTGAAAAAGGCACGCGCCGTTTACAACTTAAAAATGCTATGCGCGCTAAGTTTGACAAAATTTTAGTACCAATTGCAGAGCAACTTATTGTGCCTGAGCAACGTAAGCATATTACCTTTGATGCATTTTTTGCTAATACCATGTTCCATGAAGTAGCTCATGGCTTAGGCATTAAAAATACCCTTACTGGTAAGGGAACTGTGCGCCAATCATTACAAGAACACGCCAGTGCGCTAGAGGAAGGTAAAGCCGATATTTTAGGTTTATACATGATTGAGCAACTACTTAAAAAAGGCGAAATTACTGAAGGTACACTAGAGGATTACTACACCACCTTTATGGCTGGTATATTCCGCTCAGTACGTTTTGGTGCATCTAGTGCTCATGGTAAAGCGAATATGATCCGCTTTAACTTTTTTGCTCAAGAAGGTGCTTTTTCTAAAAATGAAGCCGGTTTATACCGTGTAAATATGGAAAAAATGAGCCATGCTATGGCTAAATTATCGCGCTTAATTTTAACCATTCAAGGTGATGGCGATTATCAAAAAGTAGATCAGCTTATTGCTACGCACGGTAATATTAAAGCAGAGCTAGCAGAGGATTTAGAAAAGCTAAGCCAAGCTAATATTCCGGTTGATGTTACTTTTAAACAAGGCAAAGCAGTGTTGGGCCTTAAATAGTTTATAGCCTGTTTACTACCTAAAATAGCCTAGTAAATAAAAACTAAAAAAGCGTTACAGCTCAAAACTGTAACGCTTTTTTATTGAGTTAAAAGTGCTCGGTGTCGTTATTTAAGCTAAACGCTAATTATTTAGTAATAATTACTTAGCAGTAATAACGCTGCGCACTACAGGCTCTAAACTACTCATTCCCCAATGCTTTCCCTTTGCTAGGGCCGATTCAATATCAAGCCCCTCTGCATGAGCAGAAATAGCCATTAAAGCCCCTACTCTATTGCTACTAGCACAATGTAACAGCACAGGTTCGCCGTTTAGTTCTGCCATTATTTTAGCCAGCTTTTGTGCGTTTTCAACGCTAACATCTTGCGCGCCAGCAATTGGCAATGCGTGATACTGCATCCCTAACGAAGCCACCAACTGGGCTTCATCCCAGTCTTGCTCGTTTTCGCCACGTAAATTAATTACGTGCTTTACTCCAGCATTAGCGAGTTGTTTAAGCTGCTCGCTCGTTGGTTGTGCCGCAGACAACGTTTGATTTTCGTGAATAACTAAATTACGCACATCGCTAGTTTTAACTGCTGTAATATTAATAGACTGCTCTGTTGCAAACGCTGCGCCTGTAGTTAATAGCGCAGTGATAAATAATGCATTGGCAAACAACTTAATATGTCTCATCTTGGCTCTCTCTATAAGGTTTTAGAATTAAAAGTGGGCTTTTATTTTTGCTATTTTCTCGTCTTCATATGGCACTGCCGGGTGTTTACCCCATACTGGCGCAGGCCAAGCGGCATCGCTAGTAAAGCGCGCAATATGATGAATATGTAATTGCGGCACCATATTACCAAGCGCCGCCACGTTTAATTTATCGGGATTAAATACCCGCATTAATAAATGACTCAATTTTGCCGACTCGCGCAAATAAGTAACTTGCTCATCCTCGCTTAAATCAATTATCTCTTTTAAACCGGCTTTTTTTGGCACCAAAATAAACCAGGGGTACTGGCTATCGTTCAATAGTAATACTTTACACAGCGGCCAATCGGCAAGCTCTATACAATCGCGCTTAAGCTCTGGGGCTAGTTCAAATGCGGGGTGGGTCATCATAGTGTCCTACTTTGTCTTTAATAATTACCACTTTATAGCATTTAGTTGCAGTTGCACACGCTTGGCTTTACCATTCTAAGCAATATTTATTAAAGCGAAGGCAACCCTGTGCTAAAAAAAATAAAACACCTTTCACTGGCCATCCCTCTGCTAGCAAGTGCTGTTAGCGTACAAGCAAAACCACTCTCGCTAGAGCGTATTTTTGACGACCCGAGTTTATCGGGTAAATCTCCTGTGCAATTAAAGTTTTCGCCCGATGGCAATCGCGTTACTTATTTACAAGGCAAAAGTGACGACTATAACCGCTACGACTTATGGGAATATAACTTAAAAGATAACACCAACCGTATGCTGGTCGATTCGGCTAAGTTATTCTCGGGCCCAGAGAACCTCTCTGACGAAGAGAAAGCACGCCGCGAGCGCCAGCGTATTTTTGGCCAAGGTATTCTTGAATATAAGTGGTCTAAAGATGGTAAAGCGTTATTGTTCCCACTTAACGGCGATTTGTATTACTACGAACTAGCAGCAAATAAAAGTAAAAAACTCACCAATACCGAGGCATTTGAAACCGATGCTCGCTTTTCGCCAAAAGGTAATTTTGTATCTTTTATTCGCGAGCAAAACCTGTACGCTTTAGCGCTCGATTCTGGTAAAGAAATTCAACTAAGTAACGATGGCGGCGGCATCATTAAAAATGGCATGGCCGAATTTGTTGCACAAGAAGAAATGAGCCGTATGACCGGCTATTGGTGGGCCGACGACGAGTCTAAAATTGCCTTTACTCGCGTTGACGAAAGCCCAGTAAAAGAAGCGCTACGCAACGAAATTTACGCCGACGAAGTAAAACTATTCAATCAACGTTACCCATTTACTGGCACTAATAACGTTAAAATACAGCTTGGCGTAGTTACCTTAAACAATCAGCAAGTGGATTGGGTTGATTTAGGCAAAGATGAAGATATTTACCTTGCCCGAGCAAAATGGTTAAAAGATAGTAATACGCTCTCGTATCAATGGCAAAACCGCTCACAGCAAACGTTAGAGCTGCGCTTTTATAACAGCAAAACTAAAAGCCAAAAAGTAGCGCTCACCGAAAGTAGCGATACCTGGATAAACTTACACTTTGACCTTGAGTTTTTAAAAGACAAAAAGCATTTTGTATGGGCGTCTGAGCGTGATGGTTTTAAACATTTATACCTTTATCGCACCAATGGCCAATTAGTACGTCAAATTACTAACGGCGAATGGGCGGTCGATAGCTTAAAAGGCATAGATGAGAAAAAAGGCCTCGTTTACTTTTCAGGCAGAAAAGACACCCCACTCGAAAGCCACTTATACAGTGCCTCGTTATTTAAAAAAGGCGATATTAAACGCATTACCGAGCAAGGCCAATATCACGATGTAGTACTTGCCAAAGACAACAAAACCTTTATTGATAATAGCTCGGCGGTTAATCAGCCAAACGCTGCAGCTCTGCGTAAAATAAATGGCGAGTTTATTACTTGGCTTGAAGAAAACAAGCTAGATAACACGCACCCGCTTACGCCTTACTTAAGTGATTTAGCGACGCCTGAATACGGCACACTTAAAGCCGAAGACGGCCAAGTAATGCATTATAGGTTATTTAAACCAAGCAATATAAGTGACGCTAAAAAACACCCTGTTATTGTAAACGTATACGGTGGCCCACATGCACAGCGAGTAACTAATAGCTGGCGTAGTAAAAACCTATATTTTCAATATATGGCGCAACAAGGCTATGTGATTTTTCAACTTGATAACCGCGGCTCATACAACCGTGGCAAAAAGTTTGAAGATGCTATTTATAAAAATTTAGGTGAAGTAGAAGTTGCTGATCAAATTAAAGGCGTGGAATTTTTACGTACGCTTGATTATGTAGACCCACAACGTATTGGTATTTACGGCCACAGTTATGGCGGTTACATGGCACTAATGACCATGTTTAAAGCTGGCGATTACTTTAACGCCGGTGTTTCTGGCGCGCCAGTAACCGACTGGGCACTTTACGACACTCATTATACTGAGCGTTATTTAGGCCACCCGGCCACTAATGCTAAAGGCTATGAAAACAGTGCGGTATTTCCGTATATTGACGGCTTAAAAGGTCCATTAATGATTTACCACGGCATGGCCGACGACAATGTATTGTTTACTCACGCCACTAAACTATTTAAACAATTACAAGATACCAATAAACCGTTTGAAATGATGACCTACCCAGGTTCTAAACACAGCCTACGCGGTAAAACAGTGCAAACGCACCTACACCAAACCATTACTAACTTCTTTAATCGTCATTTTGATGTTAAATAACAACTAAATGTTGAATAAATAGACTAAAGGCTGATTATAAATCAGCCTTTTTTTTGCCTTAATAAGTGCTAAGTTTAGTTATATAAATAAACTTAATAAAAGCACAGCAGTGCTGTACCCATTAAGGAATAAACATATGCTCAACCTTCGTCGTTTTACTATTTTTCAGCGTTTTGCACTGTTAGTTGGTATCGTTGTATTGGGACTGGTTATATTAAGTATTTCGAGCTTAAGTAATCAGTATCAAGCGCTTAAAAATGAGCAATATCTTAAAACTCAAAACCTAGTAGAAACCGCCTATAGCGTTATTGATCACTTTTATAATCTTGAGCAAAGTAATACCCTCACCCAACAACAAGCGCAGTCGCAAGCTTTAGCTACAATTAGTGCCCTTAGGTACGATAATACCAACTATTTTTGGATAAATGACTACCACCCAAAAATGATAATGCATCCATTTAAGCCAGACTTAAATGGTACAGATTTAACTAATAACAAAGACCCCGATGGCACAGCATTATTTGTAGAAATGGTAAAAGTGACTCAACAAGCAGGTTCAGGGTTTGTACCTTATAAATGGCCTAAACCAGGTAAAGACAAACCAGTTGATAAAATAGCGTTTGTGAAGGGCTTTAACCAATGGCAATGGGTTATAGGTTCGGGCGTGTACCTCGACAGTATTGATGGTGCATTTGCTGAGCAACGTAATTTAATAATTATAAATGCCGTGGTAATGATTATTGCACTGATTATATTAAGCTACTTTATTGGTAAAAGTATTATTACTCCAACACGCTTAGCTGCCGACATGATGAAAGATATTTCCCAAGGCGAAGGCGATTTAACCCGCAGCTTAGATGAAACCGGAAATGACGAAATATCTGAGCTTTCTCATTCATTCAACGCGTTTATATTGAAAATGCACGAATCGTTAACGCATGTATCGCAAAGCGCGCACGATGTTAATCAACATGCGCATACCGTTGACGAAGCAAGTAAAACAAGCCAATCATTTATTGAATTACAAAACGACAGTAGCACTCAGGTAGCTGCAGCAATGGAGAAAATGACCCATCAAATTCATGATGTGAGTCGCAATGCTGAAGCCGCCGAGCAAGCTGCAAACGATGCAGCTAGTAATGCATCATCAGGTAAAAATGTCGTTGCCAATACAATAACGGCGATTGAAACACTCTCCAGTAATATAGAAACCGTGAGCCGAGTTACCGCCGATTTAGCCAGCGAAAGTAATAATATAGGATCGGTACTTGAAGTAATTAGAAGTATTTCAGAGCAAACTAATTTACTTGCCCTTAATGCTGCGATTGAGGCCGCCCGTGCAGGTGAACACGGCCGTGGGTTTGCCGTTGTGGCAGACGAAGTGCGTACTTTAGCAAGTCGTACTGGTAAAAGTACCGACGAAATTCAAGCTATGATCACTAAGCTGCAAAACGGTGCAAAAGCAGCGGTAGAGGCGGTGAAGTCGAGCCAAGCTCTTTCAGCATCAACGGTTGAGCAGGCATCATCAGCAAACACATCATTAAATGAAATTGAACGCTTAGTTAGTGTGATCACCGAAATGAACAGTCAAATAGCGCGTGCTACTGAGCAGCAAACTTTAGCTGCAGATGAAGTGAACTTGCGTATTAACGATCTAGCTAATTCAACTAAAGAGTCACTCGATAATACCAAGCAATTAACCGGTGCCAGCGAGCAGTTAAAACAAAGTAGCTCACAACTCTCAAGTGTAGTAACTCGTTTTAAATTAGATTAAAAATTAAAAGCCCTGTATTTACAGGGCGTTGTTAATTACTACTTTATGGTAATTACAAACAGTAACTAGCAAATAAACTACTTACCGAGGCTGCCGTTGGCTTGCCATGCTGCCAATCGCCGCCCTCTACTGCGCTACCCGCTATGTCCATATGTACATAAGGTAGTGGCTGAGCTGAGTCGTTACCATGCTTGTCTAAGCCACCAACAATTGCTAAAAACGCCATAGGGAACTGATGTCCTCGTGCCGTAACAGCCGACGCCGCGTTATTACTAGAAAGTACATCGTCCGCTAAAGTACGCGGTTTGATAAAGTCATAATCTTCACGACGAGCGCGCGATACTTCTGCGCCATCGGCCCATAAGTCGCCGTTATCAGCAAGCTTTCGCGAAATATTAGCACTACGTGCTGGGCCATTTTCAACGTAAGCACCATAAGGGCCCATAGCGCGAGCTGCATGGCCGGTTAAAGTGGCCACAGTAAATAGCGTTGGGTTAATTTGGTTTTTAGCTAAATCTTTCATTTCACTTAATAGGTCGCCCATTGCTAAGCGCCCTTCTGCGTCTGTATTACCTATGCGTACACGCACACCTTCGCGGCTAGTAATAATTTCATCTGGTACAAAACAATCAGAGCCAATTGAGTTACGCACTACCGCTAAGTAAGCAATTACCTTAACGCCCTTAGGTTGGTAGTCGGCTACTGCTTTCATAAAGCCGGCCACAGAAGCTGCACCGCCCTTATCGCGGCTCATGCCCGCCATATGGCCGCCCACTTTTAAATCAGCGCCGCCGGTATCGTATACTAAGCCTTTACCTACAAACATCAGTGTACGAGTTACCTCGCCCTCTGGTACATATTCTAATTTAACTACACGCGGGTGATGATGCTCAACAGCGTACGATGCACGAGCTACTGTGCTAAGCATAGGGTAGTTTTTATCTATAACTGCAAGGTCATCAATAACATCAACGACAACATTACTGCCTTTAAATAGATCAACACAGTAATCTGCAAAACGTGGCGGCGCCATGCGCTCAGGCTCAGTGCCACATAAATCACGCGCTGCGTATTGTCCAGCTGCAAGTGCATTCACTGCTTTAATTGTTTGCTCTGTGGCATCAACCAAACCAATTTGCGTAATTGGCTCAATAGCCTCGCCATGATATTCGCGCGCTTCTAATGGCTGCCACAATGCTTGGCAAGTTCCTAAGTAAGCAACTTCTAGCGCATGCTGATAACGGCTGTCGGCATTTATATTAGGCAAGTAAATAGCAGGGTTAACACTGCCCGATGCTTTAGCTTCATTTATTGCTAATTTTGCAGCATCAAAATAACGGCGTACATCGTCGTAGTCTCTATTTAATGGCCCAGTAGGCGCCAGTACTACACGTTTATTATTAATAACTAATAAAGTTACTTGCTTACCGATACGTGAATCTACTTTTGCTTGCGCTGCAATAGCGTCGCGTAATGGATTGTTAGCTAATTGAGAAAAGTCATCACTAATTATAATGAGTGCGTCATGCGCGTTGCATTCAAGGCTAGCGCTCATTGGCTGAGCCACTACTGCTTTAGGGTATGCCATAAATAAAGGTCCTGTTAAAAACATAAGCCTCTATTATCGTTGATTTGAATATTGAAGACCAGCAAGCTGCGATAAGCTCCCAGCTTAAGTTAACATGCGCTGGCAACTTGTCACTACAGGGTTTACATATCGAGTATGCTCAGCTGCAAATTGTGTTGCGGCTGATTCTTTATTCCTACCCCAATACCTAACAAACGCACTGGTTGCTGTAAGCCGCGTTGATACGCTTTAGCTAATAGTTCGCTAAAAATATCGCTATTTAATTGCTGATGCGCCTGATCGGCTGAGGTCACTACAAAATTAGCAAATTTCACTTTAACACTGAGTTTATTTACCTGATTTTGCAGCTGCTGCTTGTTTAGTCGAGTGGTTAACTCCTCAAGCAGTGAAGGAAGTTGTTCTAGGCATTCTTGTAAACTATTTTTATTGTACTCATAAGTATGCTCAACGCTTAGCGATTTACGTACGCGCTCAGTAGACACCCGGCCTATGTGTTCACCAGCGCACTTTTGATATAACGACACGCCAAAATTACCTACATGTTGCTGCATCCAATTTACGCCTTTTTCGCGTACATCTTGGCCTGTATACAAACCTTTTAAGTTAAGCTTTTCGAGCGTGACCTTACCTACCCCCGGAATTTTACCCAGCGGTAGCTGTGCTAAAAAGGCATCAACCTGATCGGGCAATACGACAAACTGACCATTGGGTTTGTTTTCGTCACTGGCTATTTTGGCAATAAATTTAATTGGCGCAATACCAGCCGAGGCAGTAAGCCCTGTGGCATTATAAATATCAGCACGAATTTGCTGCGCAATAAGTGTAGCGCTGCCTTTACACTGCTCACTATAGGTTACATCTAAATAGGCTTCGTCAAGAGAGAGGGGTTCAATTAAATCTGTATAGCGACTAAACACGGCACGTATTTGCGTCGACACGTCTTTATAAACAGCCATACGCCCAGGCACTATAACTAAGTCGGGGCATAACTGCTTAGCATGATAGTTAGACATAGCCGAGCGCACGCCATATTCCCGAGCAATGTAATTTGCAGTAGAGAGTACGCCACGGCGACTATTACCACCAATTGCTAGTGGTACATTGGCAAGTTTAGGGTTGTCGCGCATTTCGACCGCCGCATAAAAGCAGTCCATATCTATATGAATAAACTTTTTCATTACCACTATAACAACTGTTTATTTATACAGCCATTATTATAGAATCACCTATAATTAGCAAGCTTGCACCCTATTAAAAACAGCGTTTATTATTTTTACGCTTTTTAAAAGAGTACAGCCAAAACCCTGTTTCCAACGCAAAGCCCACAACTGTTAAAGCAATTACACCCGATGCATTACCCATCGCGTAGCAAATAAATGCAGCTATAAAAACTAAACAGACTAAAAGCCAATTAACGACACTTTTCATACATATCTCCCTAGCTGTGTTATATAACAATAAAGCTTTTATTTAATTAAACCAAACATAAAATACCCTAGGTTAATTACCTTGAGGTAATAACCCCATATTGATAATCTAAACACTTTAAATTAAAGGGCGTAAATGTATGCAAACGTTTAAAGATCAACATCCTATTCATACTGATATTACAGTGGCATGGGGAGATATGGATGCTCTGCAACACGTAAATAATGTTGTTTATTTACGCTATTTTGAAATAGCTCGCATCGATTTTTTAAATAAAATAAACCTTTTTGAAACCATTAGTAGCAAAGGCATTGGCCCTGTGATCAGCGAAAACACCATTCGCTATAAACGCCCTGTTACTTTTCCCGATACCCTTACTGTAGGTGTCACTATCAGCGATATTAAATCAGATCGCTTTATGATGAACTACAACGTGTTTAGCCACGCGCAAAATGCCATAACCACAACAGGCACTTCGCAAGTCGTAATGTTTGACTTTCAAACTGGTAAAAAGTCGCCAATCACTGAGCCGCTTTTATCTGCTATACAGCAATATACCCAAAACTAAGCCAGTAAATAAGGAGCTTATATGCAATACAACCCACTAGGTAGCAGTGGTGTAAACGTCTCAAGGGTCTGCTTAGGTAGTATGACGTGGGGGTTACAAAACACGCAAAGCGATGCAGATCAGCAAATAGCTTATGCGCTTGAGCAAGGTGTTAACTTTATTGATACCGCCGAAATGTACGCTGTGCCGCCATCTCCCGACACCTACGGCAAAACAGAGCAAATTATTGGCAACTGGTTAGCGCGCAATCAAGATAAACGTAGCGACATAGTACTTGCCACTAAAATTGCCGGAAACGGTTTAGAGTGGATACGTGAAGGTAGCAATATTACCCGCCAAACAGTCATTGCCGCGGTTGATGATTCGCTTAAACGTTTGCAAACCGATTACATTGATTTATACCAACTACACTGGCCCAACCGCGCCACGCCACATTTTGCCAAACAATGGCCAGGAATGCTTAAATTTACCGAGGTAGATACGCAGCAACAAACTGCCGATATGCTCGATATATTAGAAGGTTTAAACGACTGCGTAAAAGCCGGAAAAATAAAACACTGTGGCCTTTCAGACGATACACCTTGGGGTGTTAACCAGTTTTTAAACTTAGCTAAAGAGCATAATTTACCGCGCATGGTGTCGATTCAAAACGAATTTAGCCTAGTACACGCCAAAGATTGGCCTTACTTAATAGAACAATGTGTACACGAAGATATTGCTTATTTACCTTGGTCACCATTAGCTGCGGGTTCATTAACCGGTAAATATTTAAACGGCGCACGCCCTGAAGGAACGCGTTGGACCTTTATGCAACGTAACGGTATTTTCCGCGATACGCCAAACGCACAACAAGCAATAAAGCAATACGTAGAACTTGCTCACGCCCATAATTTAACCCCAGCAGAACTTGCCCTAGCTTGGTGTAATAAAGTGGATGGCGTAACTTCTACTATTATTGGTGCCACGTCTATGGCGCAATTAAAAGAAGATATAGGCGCGTTTAACCTTACTTTAAGCGATGAAATTCTCGGCGCTATTAATCGTATTTTTAGACAATACCCTATGCCTTATTAAGCTAATGCGCATTAATTAAAAAGACCAAGTTAAAAGTAAAAACCGCAAGCTAAGTGCACCTACTCCATAGGTGCACTTTTAACTTTGCATTATTACTCGGCCTGCCATTTATGCGCTAATATACGTTGCTCATTGGCGTACAGCGTGACACTAAATATACTGCCCGCCGTTACTTCACCAACCCCTGCAGGTGTGCCGGTCATTATCACGTCGCCATCTTCTAAGTACATAAAGTCACTAATTTCAGCTAAAATTTGCGCTGGTTTATGTAACATAAAATCGCTATTGCCTTGTTGTATTAGTTGATCGTTTATTTTGAGCTCAAAGCTAAAATGTTGCATCTCTTCGTTAAGCTCAACAAACGGCGTTAATAGCACAGAGCCGTCAAACGCTTTTGCTCGCTCCCACGGCAAGCCTTTGTTTTTTAACTTAGCCTGCACTTCGCGTTTGGTTAAATCAAGCCCTAAGCCAACGCCAACTAAACGACTATTTTTTACCACAAAGCAAAGCTCGGTTTCGTAATGTAAAGCATCCTTATTATGCTTAGCTAGCAACTTAGTACCAATTGCACTATTAGGCTTATTAAATAACACCATTTGCTCTGGCAGTTCATTATTTAACTCTGCAATGTGTGCGGTGTAATTACGCCCTACACACACCACTTTTGAGGGTAATACTTGCTCACAACCCAATGTTACTAACTGCATAAATCAACTCTATATTGTTGGTTAAATAAGTGTTTCGAGCAAAGCTAAATTAATTGGTTTAAGCAGCACTTGCTCAATTTCAAGCTGTTTAATTTTTACTGGATCAGGTTCCATACCACTAACAATAACGCGCTTTAATTTTGGATAATGTTGTTTTATATGGTTTGCTAAATCTAAACCACTGCCGTCGGGCAGGTTCATATCTAGCAGTACTTTATCGTAGTTAGCGTCTGCTTTAAGTATGGCTAAACAATGCTCATAACTGCTTGCTATTTGTGTTTCAACCCCTAAGCTTTCTAGTAAAAGTTGCGTTATTTGCGCCGCATCGGCGTCGTCTTCTACTAATAAAAAGCGGGTATTACTATGGGTAACTTCGGGGGGAATTAATACATCTGCTGTTTTATTATTTTTACTAAGCGTATCTTGTAAGCACTGATACAGTAAGTTGGAATCGACTGGTTTTGCTATCACATTATTAAACCCTAATGCCGATAACTCATTATGAATGCCTTTCATAGTTGCTGCCGTTAAGGCAATAATTGCGCCTTCAAAGCCAATTTTTCTAAGCTCTATGGTGGCTTCTTTTCCGCCCATAATTGGCATATGTATATCCATAAAAATAGCGTCGTAGTCTATTCCTTGTTGCTGGGCATTACGTACTTTTTCAAGCGCTTGCTTACCGTGCTCAGCGTAATCTACTTTTGCTCCTGCAGAAGTGATCATGTGGCCAACTAAAACGCGTAAATCACGTAAATCATCAACCACTAATACCCTACCATTAACTTTACATGGTGCATTTTTTTGCTGCATATTAGGGGTTAAGTCAAGCCTTAATAAGCTACGCTCTACATTTTTAATATTGCCCGGATAGAGCGAAATAAAAAATTTAGAGCCTTTGCCTATTGCTGAATCTAAGGCTATTGAGCCCTGCATTCTGTTAAGTAACTCAGTACAAATAGCAAGTCCTAAACCTGCACCGCCCACTGCACGCGACTCAACATCGGCTATTTGTTCAAACGGTTTAAATATAAGCGCTTGTTTTTCGGGGGCAATGCCCATGCCCGAGTCTTCAATACTAAAAAATAGCATTTCACGGTCGCTAACAAACTCAGTCCAAGCACAAAGAGTTATTTCGCCTTGCTCGGTAAATTTAATTGCATTGTTGATAATGTTTATAAGTATTTGTCGAAGGCGAGTTGCGTCAATATTAACGATTAAAGGCAAGGGCTGCAGCGATTCAAAGCGTAATGACAAGCCCTTATCAAGCGCCGACACTCGCATTAAAGTAAATACGTCAGCCATTAAGCTATCAAGATTTACATCACTGCAATTAAGTTCAAGCTTATCGGCCGCTATTTTTGATAAATCGAGGACGTCATTAAGTAAGCTTAATAAGTGTTTACCATTGCGATAAATTACACCTAGCTCGTTTTCGGCTTGTTTACTAAAGTCGCTTTGCATTAATAGTTCGGTGTAACCTAAAACCGACGACAGCGGGGTACGTAGTTCGTGGCTTAAGTGTGCTAAAAAGCGATCTTTTGAGCGGTTTTCGGCTTCGGCTTTTAATCGTTCAAGTCGCTCATCTTCAACATCGCGACGGGCTAAAGCATAACGTATTGCGCGCGCAAAGCGGCTAGTGGTCATTTCACTTTTAACTAAATAGTCTACAGCGCCGGCATCAAGTGCAGCCGAATCTAACGCTTCATTAGATTGCCCTGTTAACATAATTATTGGGCCACTAAAGCCGTTTTTTATTGCTTGTTTTAATACACTTAAGCCATCTGAGGCACCTAAGCGATAATCTAGCAGACAAATGTCATGCTTATTCTCACTAAGTACTTTAACTGCTTGTTTAGGGTCGCTAACCCACTCAATCTCAAATGTATGGGAACTGAGCTGCTCAAGATAATCGCTAGTAAGAATATAATCATCTTCATCATCTTCAACAAGTAGCAGCTTGGTTGCCTTAATAGACATGCAATCTCCCGTTTTAGTGGCTGTTTTTAATCATTATAAGTATTTGGTAACTCTACAAACTCAACCCAGTACTTACCGAGTGCTTTCATTAGTTCAACTAAACCATCAAAGGTAACTGGCTTAGTTATATACGACGCAGCACCTAAGTCGTAGCCTTTAACCATATCTTCTTCTTGCTTTGAGGTAGTTAAAATAACAACAGGTATACCCTTTAAGCATGGGTTTGCTTTAATAGCTTGCAATGCCTCGCGGCCATCCATACGTGGCATATTTAAGTCTAATAAAATTAAACCTGGTCTGGGTGATGTATCTTTTTGCTCAAATTTACCTTTTCGCTCCAAGTACTCTAATAGCTCCACACCATCTTCAACAAAATGTAACTCGTTAAGTACACGGCTTTCGGTGAGGGCATCTTGAGTTAATAAACGATCATCTTCATCATCATCGGCCATTAAAATAGTGATTGGTTTTACTTTAGTAAGTGGCATTTAAGCCTCTCCTTGCAATGTGAAAAGCTCGCTTTCCACAGGTAGTTTTATTATGAAGCTTGCACCCTCACCCATGTTACTTTGTGCTGTTATAGTACCGCCATGGCGCTCTACTATACGCCGACAAACAGATAAACCTATGCCGGTGCCTTTATATTGCGAGCGACCATGTAAACGCTGAAATGGAACAAATATTTTATCTGCATAATCTGGCGAAAAACCAATACCGTTGTCTTTAACGGTAATTATTTGCCAACAAACTTCGGTATTATGCCCTTCACTAAACTCACTCGTTTTTATGTGTTCAATATTAATAACTGGTTGTTGTTCTGGATGCCTAAATTTAACTGCGTTTGAAATTAAGTTTAAAAATAACTGTTGCATCTGGCTTGGGTCGGCCTGAATTATTGGCATATCGCCCACATTAACCTGTGCATTAGACTCTTTAATTGCAATTTCTAAATCACTTAAAATATCATTTAATACATTATTTAAATCGGTATCAACAAAGTTTTTGCCACGGGTGGTAATACGCGAAAACTCTAATAAATCATTAATTAAATTAGACATGCGCTGCGCTGCATTTTTCATGCGCGCTATATAATCCATGCCTTTTTCACCTAGCTCATCTTTAAACATAGTTTCGAGACGATCACTAAATGCTTGAATTTTACGCAGTGGCTCTTGCAAGTCATGGCTTGCTACAAAGGCAAACTCTTCTAGCTCGCGGTTACTGCGGCTCAACTCATCTGAATAAAGCGTTAGCTCTTGAGTTCGCTCTGTCACTTTGTTAGCTAGCGTTTCGTTTTGTTTTTCAAGCTCTGCACGATACTGCGCAGCATTTCTTAAATTTAACCGTGTAAGTACAAACATGCCTATAATTAGCAAACCGCTAGTGACTGCGGTAATAACAAAGGTAATTTTAGCTTCATTTTTTATTTTTGCTAACTTAGAAAAATGGCTAACTTTAAACAGCATTTCTCGATCTTGAATTTCGTTTACCGCTAAGCGAATTTTTTTATACAGCTCTCGTCCTTTATCTGTGTTTACTAAATACAGCGCACTGCGCTCTTTATTATTTTGCGCTAAGTTAACGGTCTTTTTTAATTCAATTTCCTTTTGATCCACTAACGACAATAACAGTGCAATACGCTCTGCCTGGCCATTAATTTCTGAACTTAATGATTTTACATGCTCAGTTTGTGACTCAAGCTGCTCAAGTGCATCATAATAAGGAACTAAATAATCACTTTTTTCTGTAAGTAAATAACCTCGCTGACCCGACTCGGCCTGCACAACTGACAAATGTAACTTTTCGATAGCGCTAGTGAGCATACTGGTATTGTCTAAACTATTTTGCGTTTGGCTTAATCCTCGTATGGTATTTACTGCCAAAAATGCATTACCAATAATAATAGATAACACCACAACAATAAATGTTGCCCAAATGACATTAGCTTTACTTGGTTCTTTTTGCGTACTCATTTAGCATCCTAATTCAAAGAGATAAATTATTGCGAGTCTGTAATTGTTTGTAAGCTTTCGCTGCACTGCTGACAGTTAGCAATAATTTTATTTAGCGCATCGAGTGCTTTCTCTTTGGGCATATCGTTTTCTAGCACCAGCTTTATCAGCTCCGCATTCATCGAAATTCGATTAAGTGGCGCTCTCGCATCGTGTACTAACTCATTCAGAGGTTTTTTACTGTCATTGCTCATTGTTTTCCTCAAATTTTATTTATATTCGCCAATGCCACCATAAGCATTAAGGCGGTTATAAAGTGTTTTAGTACTAATACCCAGCATTTGTGCAGCCAGTGTTTTATTACCTTGTACCTTATCGAGCGTGGCATGAATAAGTTCTTTTTCTACTTCTTCAATGGTTTGTCCTGCCGATACTTGCTTGTCGTTAACTTGGCTATTCACTTTTGAAAATGGCGACTCTAAATTATCGGGTAAGGTAATATCACTGGTTTGTGGTTCGCTCATAATAAAGGCACGATGTATTGCATGGCGTAGCTCGCGCACGTTACCAGGCCAGTCATAGCTTTGTAGCTCTTTTAACTGTTCGTTATTCCAATTAAATGCGGTGCCATTTTCATCATTTAATTGCTCTAAAAAGGCATTTGCTAATAGTGGAATGTCTTCTTTACGATCGCGCAGTGCCGGTATATCAATAGGAAACACTGCCAATCTAAAGTAAATATCTTCACGAATAATATTATTTTGCGCTAAATCGGTAAGTGAGCGGTTAGTAGCTGAAATAACTCGGCAATTTGTAGGTATTTCGCGGTTTCCGCCAACACGTGTTACTTTTTTTGTTTCTAGCACGCGCAGTAAGTTAGGTTGCATACCAATTGGCATTTCGGTTACTTCGTCTAAAAATAACGTGCCGTCATTTGCTTGTTCAAACACGCCTTCTTTACGTGCAATAGCACCGGTAAATGCGCCTTTTTCATGGCCAAACAGCTCACTACTAATTAACTCTTTTGAAAAACCACCACAGTTACTTGCCACCAGCGGTCCTTCACATTCGCTGGCATTATGAATGGCCTGAGCAACCACTTCTTTACCCGCCCCACTTTCGCCCATAAGCATTACGTTGGCGTGGGTTTTAGATACTCGCTCTATCATGGTGTACAGCTTATGCATTGCTGTAGACTCACCTATTAGCGTACCAAAATGGCGGGTTATAGCTGATGATTTTGTTTTTTTAATTGTTTTTTTCGGGCCATTTAATACCCGCTCAAGATCTTCACGCTGTAATGGCTTTAATAAATGCGCAACATTTGGCTCGCACATATCGGCTAAAATTCCCTTTACCGAAGGATGCCCAGATATTAGAGTTATTTTAGGTGAATGGCCTATCATTTTTAAATGATCAAGTAGGTGCAAGCCGCTACCGTCGGGGAGCATAAAGTCGAGCAGTATGTGATCAAAACTATTGTTTTCTAGCCACTGATGGGCTTCTTTTAAACTAGTTGCTGTACTTATGTTATGGCCGAGGAATTCGACTATATGACAAACCACGTCACTAAACTCAACGTCATCGTCCACTAATAGTATATTTAACATGATTAATCCCTATGCTTTTTTATTATTCTACTTGGCCTTAGCACTAAAAGAAAGGCGCGCTATTTGTAGCTTAAATTACAGAGCTTATATTATTTAGTTACATTTTCATCAGTGAACAGTGTAAGCATACTTGATGTACTTAAACTTAAAAAACACTCACTTTATATACTATTTAATAAAAACCTAAAATAAATAACTGATATAATTTAACTTTATTACAGGAGAGCCAATGCGCCCATTAAAAACCCTCATTCACCCAAGTATTAATATTGAACAAGGCAGCCAATTTACACGTATTACCGCCCGCGCTATTGCCATGCATAAACAGCATATTTTATTAATGTATACAAAGAGATACGATGATTTTAGTTTACCTGGTGGCGGTGTTGATGAGCACGAAAGTATAGAGCAAGGGTTAATACGTGAGCTACAAGAGGAAACCGGCGCACAAAATATAGTAATAAAAAAAGAGTTCGGCCTATATGAAGAGTACCGCCCTTGGTACAAAGACGACTTTGACATTATTCATATAAAGTCTTATTGCTATGTATGTAATATTGACCAAAAGTTAGGCCAAGCGCAGCTTGAACACTACGAGCAACAAAATGGTATGGTTGCCAAGTGGGTAGATATAAATGAAGCAATTGCCCATAACGAGCGAACACTTGCCACCAGCGATAAGCAGGGGCTGTCGATTATTCGCGAAACCTATTTACTCAAAGAAATAGCTAAACAGTTATAGCCTGTAATTAGCTTTACTTACACCTGAGTAAAGCTCAACAAGGTATTTTTTTTGTGCTATAAAAACGATACAAGCCAACTAAATTACTGCTTAAAAATAAGCTTTCCATAACAATAGCGACCGGAGAGCCTGCAAAAACGTTATGGCTTATCCAAAATAAAGTACCTACAACCATACATAAACGCATATGTAAGTCGTGCTTTTGAAACGATGCAAACGTTTGAATTAATGTCGCAATAAGTGCCAGTGCGCTAAACCAATCTTGCCAAGTAAAATAAACAGCCACGCAACACAGCAACATAAAAGCATACATTGCCCACGTTTTACGTGCATAAATGCAGTAAAAATACCTAAAGGCAGCAATTAACATTAAGCAGCCTGCACTATTGTGCCCCAACATAAAAAAGTGCACTGCAGTCAGCAATACCGACATAAATAAGCAGGTTAAAATTAACGAACGCGACTTAAACTGAAACGAAGCAAGGTCAAGTAATGTTGCTATAGCAACTAACGACTGAGCAATTAAAAACATAGTGACTCCTTAAAACAGCAAGTCTAACTAGCTTTAACGTTATTACTCTTAACTTAAGTTAAGTCGTTTACGAATTCTTGATAAAGAAATTGCCGAAATACCAATATACATAGCCACTTGAGTTAAACTTAGCTGCGCCAACCAATGGGGCTTTTCGGCTAATAAATAACGGTAGCGTTGCTCGGGTGTATTAAGCAATAAAAATGCTTCTTTGGCCTCTTTAAATATAAGCTGCTGCGCAATAAGTTGTTGCTTAATTATTTGCCATTCGGGTTGATTAAATATATTCAATGGGACGCTAATAACGCTTACCCTATTAATTACTTTTAGTTGATAAAACGCTTCGGTATTCGTTAGCCAGTTTCCATAAAGTAGCGCAAACTCATCTTTAAAGTAAAACTCCTTACACCTTTGCCCGCCCTGTGCATCATCATGTATTGCACCTAACACCCCATCAAGAATTAAATAGCCATAACGCTGCTTTTGCCCTTGTTGTAACAATACGGTATCGCGCGCTATATGCTTAATTGGGTATTGCGCTGCAAGTTGCAGTTTTAAATTTGCAGCAAGTTCTTGATAGCTATCGCCTAGCGGCAAGATTGAAATTTCATTCATTTATATTAACCATTTTTTGATGAGGGTTTACTGGCTCTAACTTGCAAGCTAAGCCTAAAAACACGTAAATTACTTTAATTTTCTTGTAAATTTTGCAGCTACTTGCATTGTTTACAAAATATAACAGATAAATAAACTATAAAAATATTAAATTCATATTATAAAAAACATTAAATTTATTAATAACATAAACTTATAAATAAACTCGAATAGAACCTTAACTGGCATTACCTTTGCACTTCTCAGTACAGACAAACATAGAGGAGATTACAATGAGCAACACAGTTAATACGATCAATCCAACAACTGAGCAAATCATTAATACCTATACGCTGCTGTCGCAACAGCAAGCTGAGCAGGTAATCGAAAAATCTCATCAAACCTATTTACAGTGGCGCTTAGTGTCAGTGACCGAACGTGCAAAACACTTAAACAAATTAGCTTCATTATTCGAAGAGCAAAAAGATGCCATAGCCAAGCTTATGACCGAAGAAATGGGTAAAGTATACGCCCAAGGTTTGCAAGAAGTTGAACTGTGCGCAGGCATTTGTCGTTACAGTGCCGAGCACGGCCCTAAAATTCTTGCTGATGAAGAACGTGACATGGACGGCGGTCGCGCAATTGTTAGCTATCAGCCTACGGGTGTACTACTTGGCATTCAGCCTTGGAACTTTCCGCTTTACCAGGTAATTCGTTACAGCGCCGCTAATATTATGGCCGGTAACACCACAGTGTTAAAGCATGCCAGTAATGTATTTGGTATGGCCGAAAAAATTGAAACCTTGTTTAAACAAGCCGGATTTCCTGAGCACTGCTTTAGTAACCTACTTATTGATGGCAAAACAGCCAGCGCACTCATAGCGCATAAAGCGATTAGCGGCGTTACCTTTACCGGTAGCGATAGCACAGGTAAAAAAGTGGCCGAGCAAGCGGGTAAATACGTTAAAAAAACCGTACTAGAGCTTGGTAGTAACGACGCATTTTTAGTACTTGATGACGCCGATTTAGAGCTTGCCGTAAAAACCTGTGTAACAGGACGTATGATCAACAACGGCGAAACGTGTGTTTCGGCAAAACGTTTTGTAGTGGTTGAGTCTCTGTATGATGACTTTAAAGCGCAAGTAAAACAGCAGTTTGAAGCCATGAAAATGGGCGATCCAATGGCCGACGGCACTGATTTAGGCCCAATGGCACGTAAAGATTTACGCGATGGTATTCACGAGCAAGTAATGCAATCGGTTAAAGCAGGAGCAAACATAGTCACCGGTGGTGAAATACCAGAGCAAACCGGCTTTTACTACCCTCCTACGCTACTTGATAATTTAGCGCCAGGTATGCCAGCATACGATGACGAATTATTTGGCCCTGTTGCCTCGCTTATAAAAGCGAAAGACAACAACGATGCAATGAAAATTGCTAACTCGTCTCGCTATGGTTTAGGTGGTGGTATTTTCTCAAAAGACTTGAAAAAAGCCATTGAACTGGCTAAAAAGCACTTCGACACCGGCATGATCAACATAAACGGCTACGGTTTAGCGCAACCAAACTTACCATTTGGTGGGGTTAAAGAAAGTGGCTACGGTCGAGAGCACGGCGGCTTTGGCATGCGCGAATTTGTGAACGTTAAAAGCATCATGATCCACAGCTCATAAACTTACTATAAAGTACGAGTACTAAACACTCGTTACTAGAAAGTAAAATAAAACACCGCGCTAATGCAGCGCGGTGTTTTTGTATTCAATTGATCTAACATCAACTTTTTGTTATTACGATTTTATATCGCACTTTTACTCATCTTTTTTATCACGTGCTAAAACGCAGCGCCTTAGCTCTTTATAAATTAATTACTGAAAGCTTAACTCTTTTCAAACACTGGCACTTTGCGTTTATCTGCTTTGCTCATAGCGAGTTGTTGAATCTCTTCTTGCTTGTGCTGCGCCGATTTAGTTTCTAGCGATTGTTGGTCGGCATTTTCAAAGGTTAGCTCGGTTAATAGCGCGAAGTGATCTGAACCATATTTAGCTAATCGTTTAATACGCTTTACTTTAAACCCTTCGCTGTGAAATAAATGATCCAGCGGCCAGCGCATAAAAAAGTAACTAGCATGAAACGTGTTGTAAAAGCCACGGCCTTTACGGGGGTCTAATAAGCCACTAATTTGCATAAACAAACGAGTGCTGCGCGACCAAGCTACGTCGTTTAAGTCGCCTGCAACTATGGTTGGCCGTGTTGGGTTTTTAAGTGCTTTTGCTACCATAATTAGCTCTGAGTCGCGCGGCCGCGATGAGTCTTCTTCGGTGGGGCTTGGTGGCGCTGGGTGAATAAAGTGCGCTTGCATTTTAACCCCTTGTGCACTTGCAAATAAAATATGAATTGACGGTATGTCGTCTTCTATTAGCTGGCATATTTGTGCGTCAAATATTTTAAATTTACTGTATAGGTGCATGCCGTAACGGTTGTCTTTAGGGCACTCTATGTAATATGGATAGTCTTTTTTAAGTACTGATAACTTATTTTGCCACCAGCTGTCACTTTCAAGGGTAATAAGCAGGTCGGGTTGATGCTGATCAACCAAGCTAATTAATTGCTCACTGTTATGGTTCGACATAAGTACATTTGCCGACATAATTCTTACACTGTGCGCAATGTGTTTTGAGGCGCTTTGCACTTCTTTTTTTGCCAACCAAGTATATGGGTATATCCACTTTCCCTGTAAAAACAGAATTAATACAGCGCCTGCAACTATATACAAAAAGTCTGTGGCGTTATTAAATGCAAAGTACCCAGCAACACATGCTATAAAGCTTGCAATATAAAACACTTGTAAGCGAATAAAGTCGCAACCACGCACCAGGTAATGCTGGCTATACGCCATAGGTAATAGCGTTATAAATAATAAAAAACTTGTTATTATTGCCAGCGTAATAAACATTTAAATTCCTGTTGGTTGCTTATCGACTCAAAATAGACAGTATTTCGCGTGTGTCGTGTACCATATGAATAATAGTACGATCTACCTCTATGCGTACAGTACCTTTATCTCGGTATCTGTCTATTACTTTGGCACGCTTATAAATATCACGCTCTAAAATATCACCTCTGTGGTAACTTTTATGCCAACCCGGTGGTGTCCACCCTTGACGAATAAGTTTTTTAGCTTCTTTTTTAGATAAGTGGTTATCGTGGCGATCATATTTTTTATGGTGTTTTTTCCACTCATGCTTATTTGAATAGTGTTTTTTATTATGGTGTTTTTTATTGTAGTGCTTGTTTGAGCCATGCTCGTATTTACTATGTTTATTATGGTGCTTATCATAATAATCATCTTTGTCGTGCTTTGCTTGTGCGTTAAATGAGCTCAATATTAAAATAATTAATGCGCTATAAATGGTTTTATACATAGTTAATCTCTGCTTTAGTTAATAACGCAAGATTAACAAGTTAGCCTGAACATTATATGAAACTCTGTATAAATTAATCTTAACGCTGCTTATATTGCGTTTTACAATGGCTGCGCATAATGGCGGGATCACGCAGCTTTAAATGTTTGGTTTTGCGCCCAGCGTGGCGTTTTCGCCATACTTTAAAGCTACCGCTGGCAATATTTTGGCGCATAAAAACCACCAACTGCGAATAGTTTAAGCCATAAAGTTGCTCTATTGCTTCAAACGGGGTTCTATCCTCCCATGCCATTTCTATAATGCGCGATTGCTGCTGGGCGTTAAACATAGTTATTTTCTCTTTAAAAAATAACTAATACGAAGCACTAAAATTGCACGATCAATTTAACTTAAGCCATATAAAATAGAGATATATTTAATTACGGTTATTTTTTATCATTATTTTAGAAGAAGAAAGTTTAAGTGTATGATATTAAATATATCTATAACCAAGTATAGAGAAGTTAACTATGTTTACAAAGCTGCCACGCTGGGTTGAATATGGCGCATTTACACTGGCATTTATTGCCGGCATTGTGAACGCCGTGGGTTTATTAGGATTTGAACATCAGGCTATTTCTCATTTGTCGGGCTCTGTTACTTTATTTGGCATTAAATTAATGAGTGATGGCAGTGCGGCATTATTACTGTTTAGTATCATAATTAGCTTTATGCTTGGCTCTGCGTTGTCGGGGTTTTTACTCAACGGTGGTTCGTTAAAGTTAGGCCGACATTACGATACTTTATTGTTTATTGAAGGGTTATTACTACTAGCCAGTGCCTACTTACTTTATAGCTCCTTTGTTTATGGCATAGTGCTGGCATCTGCCGCTTGTGGTTTACAAAATGCGCTGGCAACCAATTACAGTGGCGCAGTAGTACGTACTACACATTTAACCGGTATTTTTACCGACCTTGGTTTAATGATGGGCCGCGCATTAAAAGGCGATGCTGTAGATGGCCGAAAATTCATGGTGTTTTTACTGATCACCCTAGGTTTTTTATGCGGTGGTGTAATTGGGTTTATGCTATTTGAATTGTTTTCTGTAGCAACTTTAGTAGTACCGGCTGTTATGTGCTTTATTTTATCAATTACTTATCGGCTTTATCGTTTACGCAATACCGTTTAACGCAAGTTATTTCAATACGTTTGCCTAACGCTTACCATAGCACTATTGCCATATAATCAATGTGTAGGAATATATGAAACGCCATTACTTACCCCCTTTGCTGTTACTCTCTCAGCTACCACTTATAGCCATTGCCAAGCAAAATGATGCTCAGCCAATTGAGCGCATAACAACCACTGCGTCGCGTGTTGAGGCGCTTAGTACACAGTTACCCGTAATTATTAGCGTGCTCAATGAAGCACAATTAAATGCCATTGCTCCTACGCATATTGAAGAAGCCATGCAAAGAGTCGCTGGCGCAAATATACAACGTGGTAATGGCCAAGAATATTTACCCGCGCTGCGCTCACCTGTTTTATCCGGCGCAGGTGCCTGTGGTGGTTTACTCACACTTGAGGATGGTATTGCACTAAGAGCAGCTGGGTTTTGTAATATAAACGAGTTGTTTGAAGCACATAGCGAAATGGCGCAGCGTATAGAGGTACTTAAAGGCCCTGGTTCTGCCCTGTATGGCTCAAATGCGGTGCATGGGGTTATTAACGTGATCACCCCAGATACAACGCAAGATGGCGGCTTAATCGGACTAGATTATGGCTCGTTTGGCTATAACCGCTATAAATTACGTGCTGGCCACGATATGGGCAGCAGTGGGTTAGGTATTAACGCCAGCATTACTGACGACAGCGGCTATCGCGATGATGAAAGCGTAAAACAACAAAAGGTAAACTTACGTCACCGGTATAATAATAGCGATTTAGCGCTTACTTCTGGGCTTACTTATACCCATTTAGATCAACAAACCGCAGGCTTTATTACTGGCCTTAAAAGCTATAAAGACGAGAGCATAGCACAACAAAACTTTGATCCGGATGCGTTTAGAAAAGCACGTTCGTTACGAGTATGGAGTAACGCCACTTGGCAAATAAATGACGATACACTCTCAACAACGGTGTATTTTCGTAACCAAAGTATGGACTTTTTTAAGCATTTTTTACCTGGTACGCCACTAGAGTACAACAGTCAAACCGGTGTGGGGCTGCAGTCGCTTTATCAACATCAGCTAGAGGATAATATTAAGCTTAACTTTGGCCTAGATGGCGAATACACCCGCGCCGACTTTTTACAAAGTCAAAACAAGTCAACTCAAGGCTCGGCATTTTTAGTTGCTACAGTACCCCAAGGTAAGCATTACGATTACGACGTAAATGCCACTTTATATGCACCTTTTGCCAGTGTTGATCTGCAACTAAACGATTGGTTAGTGACTCTTGGCGCTCGTTATGAGCACATGCAATACGACTACACTAACAACATGTTAGCGGGGCGCACGAAAGAAGACGGTACAGAGTGCGGATTTGGTGGTTGCCGATATAGCCGCCCTGCAAGTACAAAAAATAATTTTAGTAACTTATCGCCAAAACTTGGGGTTAGCTATCAGTACACTGTTAATAACCTGCTTTATGCTAACTTTTCGCGTGGCTACCGAGCGCCACAAGCCGCCGAGTTATATCAGTTACAACGCCAGCAAAACACCACTAATTTAAGTGCCGAAATAGCTAATAATGCTGAGTTTGGCTTAAAAGGCGTTTATCAAAATAGTCGTTATAATTTATCGGTTTATGCTATGAGTAAGCACCATACTATTTACCGCGACAGCGACTTTTTCACCGTGAATAATGGCAGCTCGCGCCACCGCGGGATTGAGCTTGAACTTGAGCATGCTCTCACCTCAACTTGGTCAGTTAACTTTGCCGCCAGTTATGCCAAGCATAGTTATACTAATGAGCAAATACTCAATAATATCAATATTAAAGATAATGATGTTGATACCGCCCCGCGTAAAATTGCCAATTTAGATTTAACCTGGCAGGCGTTTAATAACGCCAATGTGGCACTGCAATGGCATCATGTTGGTCGTTACTATACCGATCCTGAAAACTTACACAGTTATGACGGGCATGACATTTTAAGTTTACGAGCACAGTGGCAAATAACAAATAACTTAGCGCTTGCAGCGCGTATTATTAACTTAACCGATACCGCTTATGCCGAGCGCGCCGATTACACTAGCTTTACCGGCGACCGCTACTTTCCAGGGCGGCCACGTAACGCCATGATCTCAGCAACTTATAGCTGGTAAACATCCAGATCGCTCATGTAACGCATGGGCGATTTTTTCATTACTTTTTTAAACATAGTAATAAACGCACTCACCGACTCATAACCTAATAGCTCCGATACCTGCTGCACACTTTGCTGATTAGATAACGCCTGCAGTGCAATTATAATATGCAATTGAGTGCGCCATTTACCAAAGGTCATACCGGTTTCTTTTTTTATTAACCGCGCTAAAGTACGTTCAGTTAAAGCAAATTGCTGTGCCCATTGTGGCAATGTTTTACGGCTATAAGGCTGGCTAATAAGTTGATTGCTCATGTTTTTAATAACACTGTTTTTTGATAGTACAAAGTCTAAAGGTTGAATTGGCATATCCACCAGCTGATCAAATAATACCTGTGCAAGCCGTGCGGTTTTACCCGTTAAGCTATAGTTTTGCTGATTACTTGCCAAACTAAGCATTAACTCTTTTATTAATGGGCTAATGGTTAATGTACAGGCTGTACTTGGCATACCTTGTAAGTTTGCATCAATAAATAAGTGGCATAAATGCGCATTATCAGATGCTCTATTACTGTGCTCTACATTTGCCGGGATCCAAATGGCGCTATGAGTAGGCACCATCCACATTTTTGTTGCCACTTCACAGGTAACATAACCGTGCAGGGCTAAAATTAACTGCCCTTTTGGATGAGTATGCAGCGGAATTTCACGGCTAAGCTGGGCATATTCTATTTTAGCAATAACCGGCTGCGGCATGATTTCAAAGTTTTTTATTTCATTCCAATCTTGGGGAAGCTGCATTTTGTCTGTTTTTAGTTATTTAATGTCTCTTTTACTAAATTATAGTGATGACTTAGCCTTTATACTAGTCTCTATTGCTTCTTGCTAAATAACCAACCTGCTAGGACGTTTACCTTGTTAACTCAACAATCTCAATCTCGCTTATCTTACGCATTATTAGTACTGGGAATTTTACTTATTGCCAGTAACTTACGTGCGCCAGTGACTGGTTTAGCCCCCGTGCTGGACCAAATAATTCTTAGTTTTAATTTAAGCGCATCACAAGCCGGTATGCTTACCACCTTACCGTTAATTGCATTTGCTTTAGCAAGCCCATTAGCCACTAGTTTAGCTAAAAGGCAAGGCTTAGAAGTGTCGCTTTTTATTGCCCTTATTTTAATTGGCTTAGGCTTAGCATCGCGCATGATAGATTCTGTGCCGGTACTTTATTTAGGCACCGCCGTCATTGGGGTCGGCATTGCGATAGGTAATGTGCTGTTACCGAGTTTAATTAAGCGCGACTTTGCACACAAAGTGGCTGTAATGACCTCGGCGTATGTGCTTGCTATGGGTATTTTTGGCGGTAGTTACTCAGCGTTAATTATTCCCCTTGCCGAATATAAACAAATGGGCTGGCAAATTGCTTTAGCCAGTTACGCGTTAATTACTTTAATAAGTTTATTTATTTGGTTACCGCAATTAAAGCTACGCACCAAACCGACTAAAGATCTGGTTGAAAACACCGGTGACGTTAAAGTGTGGCGCCAAGCCCTTGCGTGGCAAATTACTTTGCTACTTGGCTGTAACTCGTTATTTACTTATATAATTATTGGCTGGTTACCAAGCATTTTAATAGACAGTGGCCACAGCGCACAACAAGCGGGTGCGCTGCAAGGCTCATTTCAGGTAGCTTCGGCTTTACCCGGTATTATCTTAATTCCCTTATTAGCAAAACTAAAAGATCAGCGCGTACTCACCTTTGTTTTAGGAGTGTTGGCAAGCCTGTCGTCGATTGGACTGTTGTATATGCCAGACTATGCGTCTGTGTGGTCAATCACTATGGGGTTTTGCTCGGGTGCATGCTTTATATTGGGCTTGTCGTTTATTAGTTTACGTACTCACGACTCACATCAAGCTGCGGCACTTTCTGGTATGGCGCAGTGTATTGGTTATTTACTTGCCGCTACTGGGCCTATTATTGCAGGTGCGCTGCATAGTTATTTTGGTAACTGGGCATCTACTTTATGGTTTTGCGCAGGTGCGAGCGCGCTATGTGCGGTGTTTGGTTATTTAGGCGGGCGTAATATTACTATGCGCAACAAAGCGTAAGCGTTAATTAAAAGTGGGCGGTGTAATCATTTGCCCACTTTTATAACTAATTATAGTTTAGTACTTTTTATATATTTAGCTTAAACAGCGCCAATACATTCAACCTCTACAACTGAATTTAGTGCTAACGCTTTTACTGCAAACGCACTGCGCGCAGGATATGGCGGGGTAAAGTATTCAGCATATATTTTATTAAACATTTTAAAGTCATTTATGTCGGTTAGCATAACCGTACACTTTACTATGTTTTTCATACTGTAATTATGCTGCTCTAGGGTGCTTTTTATATTTTCGAGCGTTTGCTTAGTCTCTGCTGCAAAACCACCTTGTGCTAGTTTACCACTGCTTGTAAGCCCAATTTGACCCGACATATACAAGGTATTATCGACCCTTACAATTTGCGAAAAAGGTAAACTTGCTGAGGCCGCATTTAAGTGCTCAATATCACTGTTTTTTGCATTAGCAAAACCACTGCTCAATACACTGGTGAATAAGGTAATTAATGTTATTTTTTTCATTATAAACCTAATTTTTTGGGGTGGTGGCAAATGCAGGCACTTGCACTAAATCGTTCAACCAACTAACGCTAGACTGACACCAAATTTGCGCTACTGGCGTAAACTCATCGCGTTGATCAACCGCCCCTATTCTAAGGCCATATACACGGTTTTCTGTCGCTTCGTTGGTAGCATAAAGTGAGGTGCCACAATTACCACAAAACCCTTGCGCACGTTTATTACCACTTTGTGCCGTTTTTATATATTCTTTAGGCTTACCTTGCGTAAAAGTAACGCCGTTAGGCTCACTCATTATTACCGCTCTAAATGGCCCACTCGACATGCGTTGGCAATCACTACAGTGGCACACTAATAGCGTGTTACTTTGTGTTTTCGCTTGGTATTTTATGTCGCCGCAGTAACAGCTTCCAGTTATGTTCATTTTATATATCCATTATTTTTAACGAGCTCCACCCTTAAGGGTGCTTCGGTATTACACGAGTTTTATATTAAAAGTGTACCTGCATAGCAATAAAAAACCACAGCCTAAAGCAACTATTTAGTGCCTCTAAATTTATGATAAATACTGTTTAAACCAACGAAATAAATTAAAAAAGCGTGATTTAGCAATATGCTTATCAGCACTGTTTTTATTAAGCGCATCACGGCGCGCTTGCGCTATATTTGCTTTAGCAGCAAAGCGCAAGCGTTGCTCATTACTAAGATCGTCTTCAAAGTTAAGCTGTAACTTTTTTACCTCACGGCTACGTTTCATTGAACTACACATAGTACTACCTCAAAAAGGCTATTAACCTAATTAGTAGACAGGCTATGTGCGTTTTTTATTTCATAGGATGTTCAATTCAACACGCCTGTAACACTTTAAGCTAACTTAATAAGCCTAAATTGCTTTTTACCACGCTGCATTACCCAAAAACGATCAAACAGCGGAAAATCTAACTGTGCGTGCTCATCTGTAATGGCCTCGCCATTAATTTTAATCGCATTCGCGTTTATTAACTCACGTGCAGTACGCTTTGAGCTGGCCAGTTCACTTTTAACCAGTAACTCAGCAATATTAATTTTCGCGTCGCTAATAGCGTGTACGGCGAGCCCATCTTGCTCTAATTGCTCAAGCTCTGCCAAGGTGAGTGTTTGTACTTGGCCGTTAAACAATAATTGCGTAATGCGCTGCGCGCTTGCTAAGCCTTGTTCGCCATGTACAAAGCGGGTTAATTGCTCGGCTAAAATACCTTGCGCTTGAGGCTTTTGTTGGCTGGTAATGTCATTCGCTTCAATGGCTTTAATTTCTTTTACCGATAAAAAGGTGTAAAAACGCAAAAAGTTGTATACATCGGCATCGTCACAATTTAACCAAAATTGGTAAAAGCGATACGGTGAGGTTTTTTTCGGATCAAGCCAAATTGCGCCGCCTTCCGTTTTACCAAACTTAGTACCGTCTGATTTAGTAATAAGTGGCAAAGTTAATCCATACACAGTTTGCTTATTTAAGCGGCGGGTTAAATCAATCCCACTTACTATATTCCCCCACTGATCGTTGCCGCCAATTTGCACACTACAACCCAGTTCGCTATTTAATTTAGCAAAGTCGTACGACTGCAATAAAGTGTAACTAAATTCAGTAAACGATAAACCTTGATCAGGGCGTTGCAAACGTTGCTTTACCGACTCGCGGTTGATCATATTATTAATTGAAAAGTGCTTACCTACATCGCGAAAAAAATCCAACACTTCAATACAGCTAAACCAGTCGGCATTATTTTTTAATTGAATTGGCTCGCTTAAATGCGGGTTCATTACGCTCTCTACTTGTGAGCTTAAATCTGCTACCCAACCTTGTACGGTTTCTTTACTGTTTAAGCTGCGCTCGGTGGCTTTAAAGCTTGGATCGCCAATTAACCCGGTTGCGCCACCAATTAATGCCACCGCTTTATGGCCGGCATCACTAAAACGCTTTAACATTAGCAAAGGTACTAAGTGGCCAATATGTAAACTGCCCGCGGTAGGATCAAAACCACAATACACAACTTGCGAGGTTGCTAATAACTGCTCAAGCTGCGCTAAATCACTAACCTGAGAAACCAGGCCGCGATGTGTAATATCTTCCAGTAATTGTGTTGTCATTGTATTTATCCCACACACATGTGTTAATTAGTTAGGGTAAAAATACTAATTAAAGCTGCTACACAACCATATATCCCTAAAGGGATAGAAAGTACTTTATATTAATCAATTTAAGTAGAAGCGCTGTTTAACGGTGCGAAAGTAGTATTAAGGCAAGGCAAATATTTATGCTAACTAATCTTACTCGCTAGTGATTAAGTGGTTTAAAAACAGCTGAAAAAACTCACTCAACGAAGACACTTTTAATTGTGCGTAAATACGTTTACGGTGGTTTTTAACTGTACCTAAGGTGATATTTAATTGCTTAGCAATATCGTTAGAGTCGCAGCCTTGCACTAATAGCATAGCTATTTGTCGCTCGCGGGTGGTAAGTTGCTCGTTGGCAAAGGTAGCTAAGCCACGCTCAATTAATTGCCCTGTAGCTGTGGTAGTTAAAGGCCCAAGCAATAATAAGTTATTGCCCCAATGTTGGCGGCATAATGCTTTTATAAGGCTAAAATGAGCTATTAAGGTGCTTTTTTGTGCGGCGCTAAAGCGCTGTTTGCTTTCTAAAAAGCCTAAATAAATAACAATCCAGCGGCTCTCATCTGTGCGCACACTTATACTTAGTTCATCTACCCAACCGGTTTCGTTATAAAACTGTTGCTGGTATTGGGTATAAGCTGCTAAATCTTTATTTGCACTGATATCGACTAACCGATACACACCTTCATGGCCACTTTTTGACAGTTCAATATAAAAGGGATCGTTAATAAACGAATTGGTTAAATAGCGCTGAAACAATAACTCGCGTCGAGTATCTATCGAGTCGTATAAATAAATGGGGTGTTTATGGGCTCTACAGCCTAAAATCACCGCGCAGTCAAATTGCACTAAATGAGCAATGTAATTAACTATTTTTTGTGCAAAACCAGTTGAATTGATTGCTTCAACACATTGCGCAATTAGCTCATTTTCAGTGGGTTTTGCAATCATTACTGCCACGGTGTTTTAGTTAAATTAAAAGTTTAATTGGCGTTAGCATTATAAAAATTTGCCTGTTTAATACTGGCAAAATCATTAAAACGCACGCCATGTTCGCGCATTACATTTAGCACTTTTTTACTTAGCATTTGGCGTAAATAAAATGGCTGATTTGGCACAAAGTGATGAATACTATGGGTTTTACCAAAGTTAAAACAAAACAAGTGAAACGGCATAAATACCCGACTGGTTAACACATGGGTTTGCTCCAGCATATTGGTTACACCGCCATAGTAATGCATGCACGAGGTAACAAAATTTAGCGAGCTCGAGCGCACAATATTAGGCACAATTAACACCACCATTAAAAACTCAAATAGCGACATAGTGCTTAATAACCAAGCCGGCGAGCTTTGTGCAAGCCCAGTAAATAAATTAACGCCATGAAATATAATTACGCTGTATAAAACAATAAAGTAAGCGGTGGTAATAGGAAAACCGGCATTAAATATCTTAAAAAAGTGAAAGCCTTTAATTTCTTTAGAAAAACGTTTGGCGTTAATTAATAAGCCTAATAAGCCATCCACAATAACCAACGCGCGTAACAAAGGATTTTTAATACCGTTACCCACTAAGCGCTCTTCTAGGTCTTGTTGTGTGCCTGAAGTTTTATGATGGTGTAAATGTAACTTACGACGATACCAAGGGCTGATAGTATTAGGGCGCATTAACCACACGGTTAGCATCATAAAATTATGCATAAATGGCTGATTACTAAAATACTGTTTATGAATTAAATCATGCTCTAACTCATGCGAAATAGATGCAGCCATAGCAGCTAAAATAATACATAACCACGCAGGAATAATGGCTAAATAATATAAAAAGCCAACTCCAACTAATGCCCCAAGAGATAACAGTAAAATAACCAATCCCAAGGTATTTTGATGCGTTAATAATGGATGCTTAGCGCGTAGCTTCGCCTCTTCAGCCTTAATAGCTTTAACAATGGCTTGAATATTTTCTTTTGCACTTAAATGAGTCATAAATTACAACCGATCAATTATGTTGGGGCGGATAATACCCGAACTGGTAAAAAAAACACCTTTGAGAGTACTTTCTTATGCTCTTTGATACTAGTTGCTAATGCTTTTACACGCTAATTACTGCAAAAACAACACGGGCGCCTCTTCTATTAGCGCCCGTAATTTATTTAATCCTAGCGTGAGCTAAGTTTATGTTAGTTTTTTTGCTGTGCAGCTAAATAGTCAATCGCCAGCTGGCTCATTGCTTTAGTGCCCACTTTAAGCGTTGACTCGTCAACATAAAAATACGGCGAATGGTTGGTTGGTGCTGTTTTTACATCTTGCCCTGTTGGCGTGCCGCCTAAAAACAAAAATAAACCCGGTACTTGCTGCGCATAAAAAGCAAAGTCTTCTGCGCCGGTTACTTTTGGCACATCAAACAGGTTATCTTTACCTACTATATTTTTAAGTGTTGGCAACATTTGCGCGGTAAGCTCTGGGTTATTCACCGTTACTGGGTAACCTTTAAAAATATTTACCTGTGCTTCGGCTCCCGACGCTTTAGCAATATGCGTAGCTGTAGTGGTTAATTTTTCAAAAATTTGTTGGCGGTTATCCATATCAAAATTACGAATAGTGCCTACCATTTCTACACTATCGGGAATAATATTGTTACGTACGCCGCCGGCTATTTTACCAAACGAGATAATGGCAGGCTCTTTAGTTATATCTATTTGACGACTAACAATATGATTAACCCCTGAGACAATTTGTGCAGCAACTGAAATAGGATCGACCCCACCCCAAGGCGATGAACCATGTGTTTGCTTACCTTTTACCGTTATTTCGAAGCGATCGGCACTGGCCATAATTGGGCCACTACGATAACCAATTTGGCCGCTGTTTAATCCCGCCATAACATGAATGCCAAACGCCACATCGGGTTGATACTTTTTAAATATCCCCTCTTTTAACATTAACTCAGCTCCGCCCTCTTCGCCTTGTGGCGCGCCTTCTTCTGCTGGCTGAAACACAAACATAATATCGCCGTGTAATTCATTTTTTACAGCGGCTAATACTTCAGCTGCACCCATTAGCATAGCCACATGCGTGTCGTGCCCACAGGCATGCATAACCCCAACATCAACCCCATTATACTTGGTAGTTACCAGTGATTTAAAAGGCACATCGGCTTTTTCGGTTACTGGCAGTGCATCCATATCGGCACGCAGCATTACTGTTGGCCCCGGCTTACCGCCTTTTAAAACCCCCACTACACCTGTGTAAGCAATGTCAGTTTCAACCTGCATCCCTAAGGCTTTTAAATGGCGTGCTACAATCGCAGCGGTGCGTGTTTCGCGGTTACTTAACTCAGGGTGCTGATGAAAATCGCGACGCCATTCAATCACCTTATCTTCAACCTGATTTATCTGTTTATCGATATTAATATTGGCACTGGCATTAAATGCCCCTAGGCTTGCTAAGCCAATAGCTAATGAGATTAATGAGCGTTTCATCTGTGTTCCTTTTTATTATCTGCCTTTAGCAACACTGTGCAGTGCTGTTATAGAAAATTTTGACGTGAGTAAGTAGATAATGCGCAATGTACTGAGCAATACAAATAATTACCCAGCTATTTTGAGTTATTATGCAAAACATTTAATAAACTACATAGTAACTAAAACTCACTAGAGTAAAAACACCAATAAAAAATGACGCTGTTTAGCGTCATTTTTGTTTAACTTTATTTTATATATTTACAATATAACTAGGGCGTTTTAACTGCTTTTTCTGGCGAGCTAAATACACCTTTAACAACTTGCCAAGTAACCGCTAATGCGCCCACCATAAATACTACATCACCAATGGTGCGCACCCAGCGTAGCGTTACCAAAGTATCGCTTTGCATTAATGCTTCGCTACGTGCATACCAAAGCCCCTCTGATGCGCTGGCAACAAATTGAATAATACCAACCGGTAATAAACTAGTGAATAGCATTAACGCTAGCCCTATATTCATCCACCAAAAAGAGGTTTTCATTAAGCCTTCATCAAATTTTAAATGCGGGCGAATGTATCTTAATATGAGTAGTGTAAAGCCCAGCGCTAAAAAGCCATAAACGCCAAACAAAGCTGCATGAGCATGTGTTGCTGTGGTATTAAGTCCTTGAATGTAATACAAAGCAATTGGTGGGTTGATCATAAAGCCCAGCACACCTGCACCTAACATATTCCAAAATGCAACGGCTACAAAATACATTATTGGCCATTTAACATTTTCCATCCAAGGCGCACGCGTTTTTAATTTATAATGCTCCCATGCTTCATGACCAAGCACTATAAGTGGTACTACTTCAAGCGCACTAAAAGTTGCACCTACAGCCATAACGGGTGTAGTTGTACCCGAAAAGTACAAGTGATGGAAAGTCCCCGGAACACCGCCTAACATAAACAACGAAGCCGACGCTAACGAAGCCACTGTAGCCATACGTTTAGACACTAAACCCATATTAAAAAATATAAAGGCCAGTGCTGTTGTGGCAAATACTTCAAAGAAACCTTCTACCCATAAATGCACAATCCACCAGCGCCAATATTCCATTACTGAAATATGCGTACGCTCGCCGTAGAAAAAACCCGCACCATAAAATAAGCCAATCGCAATTACCGACAGCATAAATAAAACCAGTAAGTTTTTATCACCCTCTTTATTTAAAGTGGGTGTAATACAACGCATCATTAATACTAACCACAGCAATATTCCAACAAATTTACCAATTTGCCATAGTCGTCCTAAATCAATGTATTCATAGCCCTGATGGCCTAACCAAAAGTTTAGTTCTGGCGGCATTATTTGCGCAATTGCTAAGTACTGACCAATAAACGAGCCAACTACTACCAATACTAACGCCCAAAACAATACATCAACACCCAGCTTTTGAAACTTAGGATCTTCGCCACCATTAATAATTGGGGCTAAAAATAAACCAGCCGCTAAAAAGCCTGTTGCAATCCAAAATAACGCCGACTGAATATGCCAAGTTCGCACTAAACTATAGGGGAACCATTCAGAGGTTTGCACGCCATAAAAGCCCTGCCCTTCAACGGTATAATGAGCGGTAAATGCCCCTACAAATATTTGAAAGGTAAACAAAGCTACAATTAAAAATAAGTATTTACCTAAAGATTTTTGCGAAGGCGTTAAGTTAAAAGATAAAATAGGATCTGTTTTTGGCACGATTGGCTCTTCGTCATCCTGCCTGCGTAAAAATGCCCACGCCCACACTAATGCTCCAATTCCTGCAACCAGTAACACAATACTGACCAGCGACCATACTATGTTTTCGGTAGTGGGTTTATTATCAATTAACGGCTCATGCGGCCAGTTATTGGTATAGGTTGCATTCCCATCTAAACGCTCAGTAGATGCCGCCCAAGCCGTCCAAAAGAAGAACTCGTTTAAACGTGCCCTGCGCTCAGCACTGGGCAAAGTAACTTCTTTCATTGCATAGTTAGCACGGGTTTGCTGCAGCTCAGCTGCACCACCAAACAACGCATTATAATAATCACTGGTTTGCGCTATTGCCTGCATACGTCGCGACGACAAGCTCACAGTGTTGGTTTTTGTATTATAAGTATTTGTTCTATAATCTTTTTTAAGATCATAGCGCAGCATATGCTGTTGCTGCTCATTGAGTTCATCGTATGCTGTGCCAAATTGATCTTCTGCAGCTAAATTTAACCAACTCACTAACTCGCGATGCAACCAGTCAGCTGTCCAATCTGGCGCTTGATAAGCTCCATGCCCCCAAACCGAACCTAATTGCATGCCACCAACAGATTGCCACGCAGTTTGCCCGTCAAGTATTTGCTCTTCTGTGGTTAACACTTTGCCACTTTCTGATACAAACGCGGCTGGTATTGGCGGTGCTTCACGGTAAATTTCTGTGCCGTAGTAACCTAATAATGAAAAGGTGACTGCGACGACCCCTAAAAGGGCCCACCATAACCTTTTATATTCTCTCATTGCTATCCCCCTGACGATTACGCATATCGCTACTCTCCATAGGTACTTTATTATGTTGAAATAAATGTTTATTTTTACAAAATTGCTTTTTTATTTCGTAAGTAACCAAACCACGACTAAAATTAGCATTATTACCAGTTATTATTGGCTCATAGTTAACATACACCTAAACATGCAAACAAAATGCATGTTTAGATCAATAAAAGTAACGTTAATTAATAACCAGCCTGTAATTAATAAAAAAGTACTGTAGAGCTAATAAATTAAATATATAATTTAATTTATTAGCAAAAGGCCAACAGATGAATATTTCTCGTTTTACCGACTACTCATTACGCGTACTTATTTACCTCGCTATAAATAAAAATACTAACGAAATTAAAACAATAAAAGAGATAGCTGAATGCTATGGCGTATCTAAAAACCACTTAATGAAGGTGGTGCAACAATTAAGTGCACAAGGCTATATAAATAGTACCCGAGGAAAAAATGGTGGGATCAAACTAAATCACGCTGCAGAACAAATAAACATAGGCCAATTAGTTAGATCTTTTGAGGGGAAGTCTGCATTAGTAGAGTGCTTTGGTGAAAATAACTTTTGTATTATTACACCAGCATGCCAACTCAAAAAAGTACTTTCACACGCAATAGAAAGCTTTTTTAATTGCTTAGATCAGTACACCTTGGCCGATTTAATAAACGGCCCAAATAAAGCGGTATTAAGTAAAATACTGATCACATCAGATTATTAGAGTAATCATGCTTTAAATAAAGTAGTCATTACAAGACAACTTCTGTGCTGCTTGCCTTTATTATTTTCTGTAGACATAAAAAACCCCTGCTAAATCTAACAGGGGCTATAAAAAGTGGCATCTGCGGCCGGACTTTAACTTATAACAGCGGTACTCCCGCGTGCTGCTCGCGTGCCGCTCGAGTCCGTCAACTCAAATTTTAGGCATAAAAAAACCCCGACCAATTTGATCGGGGCTATAAAAAGTGGTACCAGCGGCCGGACTCGAACCGGCACGCCTTTCGGCAGGGGATTTTGAATCCCCCATGTATACCAATTTCATCACGCTGGCATAATTTTTCTTTAACCTTCTAAATACCAGAAGATAAAGAAAAACCACTTTAGAGCTTAGGTTTATAAAACTGCCTTCGTCTCTATGCTAAGCATTATACAATCAATAAAGGTAGCGGCAAGCGTTTTATGACATAAGTACAATCAACCGCTTAACAATTAAGCAACCATTAACATTTAACTCTGTGCAGCACTTTAATGCCTTACTGAAGAGGTAGTATTTACCAGCCTATTTGCTAAACTAGCGCGCATATTAATAGTGAGAGTATATTTATGTTGAATGAATTTCCACGAGCTGGCTTTTGGCGTCGTTTGGCGTCGTTAATTTATGATGCCTTGGTCGTAATTTCTTTATCTATGCTTACTGCCATACTCTACTTTGCAGTCATTCAGCTACTAACGTCTTTAGATATGATAGTTAAAACTGACGATCCTGCTGCTTTAATACAAGACTCTACGTTACTCTCTGGTATTAGAAGTGCGTTGTTTGTTGGAGTAAACGTATTCTTTTTTGCTTATTTTTGGACTAAAAGCGGGCAAACCATTGGCATGCGCGCATGGCGCTTAAAAGTACAAACTCTAGATGGGCAACTTATTAGCTGGCCGCAAGCAATAGTTCGCAGCGTTAGTGCATTACTTGGTTTAGGTAATTTAGTGGTATTGGTTGATTTTAAAAATAAAAAAGCTTTGCAAGATTATCTTTCTAAAACCGAAGTTATTACACTCACCAAAGAAGAAAACAAGCGTATTTACCGTGAGCTTGATTAATTAAAAGTAATACACTGTAATTTATAAGCACAAAAAAGCGTGGCACTTTTATAAAGTAGCCACGCTTTTTTGTTTCAAGGTATTTTTGTAACTACCTTTTTATAACTAGTTTTATGCGCGTTTATTCATTAAGTAAGCAGCAAAGCCGGTGAATATAATACTAGGCACTACAGCGCCAATAAACGCAGGTATTTGATACACCATAACCACAGGACCAAATATTTCGTTGGTTAGATGAAACACTATACCCGTAACTACGCCCATTATAATACGTGCACCCATAGTGACGGTACGCAACGGGCCAAATATAAACGACAGTGCAACTAGCAACATTACGGCTATAGATATTGGCTGCATAAGTTTGCGCCAAAGCGCGAGTTCATAGGTGCTGGTATCTTGATCGTTTTGCTCTAAATAGTCTAAGTAAGACCATAACCCAGTAAACGATAGCGACTCAGGTTTAACCGACACCACACCCAGCTTTTCAGCAGTAAGTTGTGATGGGTAAAACTCCTCAGGCACTTGCTCTGTAGTAATAAGCTCATCACTTATTTTTACTTTATTGACGCCGCGCAGTAACCAGCCGTTTTCGCGACTTAGCGCATCTTTTGCCTTCGTTATTTGTGTAAGCGATAGCGACTGATCAAAGTGGTACATATGTACACCATTTAATTTACCATTTTGATCTACATCTTCTATATTTATAAAGTTATTGCCGTCTTTTGCCCATACGCCTTTTTGCGCATTAAAAACATCGCCACCATGAATTGCCTGGTTACGCATTTCTTTAGCTTGTAATTGCGCCTCGGGTACTCCCCACTCGCCTAATGCCATCATACATAGCGCCATAAATACGGCGGTTTTCATTACCGAGCTTATAATTTGTAAGCGCGACATACCTGCAGCGTGCATTACCACCAGCTCGCTGTTTGAGGCAAGCGCTCCTAACCCAGTTAAGCCACCAATGAGCGCGGCCATCGGAAAAAACACCACTAAATCGCCCGGTATTGTGTAAAGCGTGTAGAGCATCGCGGTCATTAAATCGTAACTACCACGGCCAACTGACTTTAACTGGTCGATAAATTTAATTAAGGTGCTAATGCCTACCAGTACCAATAATGCAAAGCCGGTGGTTTGTAAAATGCTGCGACCTAAATACCAATCAAGGGTTTTCATCATGCGCCCAACTCCCGCTTAGTAATTACCGCTTTAAGCCAAGCGCCAAGTGGTCGCCCTTTAATTATTAATAGTCCGCCAATAAATAAGGCACTTAAGTGAATCCACCAAAGGCCAATAGAGGGAGGTATTTTGCCATCTTCAACAGCAAATTTAGCAGCGTTAAGTAAAATAAAATAACCTAAGTACAAACTAATTGCCGGCACTAACTTAGCAAATTTACCTTGGCGTGGATTAACCACACTTAACGGTACTGCTAATAGTGTCAGCAGTGGAATAGAAAGCGGTATAGCAATACGCCATTGCCACTGCGCGGTTGCCTCTGGAGTGTTAAGTGCCAACAATTGATTAGTAGGAATTGCTTCTAACTTACGGCGTTGGTGCTCTATTTCTTGCTCACGTATTTGTACACTATAACCGTCAAACTCGGTTAAATTGAGCGCCGGCGTTAAGCCATCAGTTTCATAGCGTTTGCCGTCGCTAAGAACGAGTTGTTGTTCGCCATTTTGCGCTTCAATTACAACACCTTGCTCTGCATAAACTAGGCGTGCAAGGTTGTCTTTTTCGCTATCGGGGAGTTGTGCTACAAATACTTTATTAAGCTCTTTTCCACCGTTTTCAATGTTATGAATAAACACCACGGCTTTTTCGTTACCGGTTTGCTGAAAGCGACCTGCCCTTAATGCAGATAATCCCGCATCGGCTTTAGCTTGCTCTTTTAATTGATACTCTTGCTCGCTTGCCCAAGGGGCAACATGCATGGTGAGCGCGGCGGCTAAAATAGCCAACCCCACACTTGATATAAGCGTCACTCTAACCACATACCATTCACTTACACCACAGGCTTTAAGTACTGTCATTTCGCTATCGGCGTAGATACGGCTGTAGGCCAAAATTATGCCTAAAAATATACTCAACGGTAAAATTAACGAGGCTAACTGCGGCAATTTAAGTGCGATCATCGATAGCACTAATTTAGCAGGAATACTACCCTCAGAGGCATCGCCTAAAATACTAACTAACTTTTGCGACAAAAAAATGGTCATCAAAGTTAAAAATACGGCGACCTGCGATTTTAAAACCTCAGCAGTCAAATAACGAAAAATAAGCAATAGTCGCCCCTGTTAAACATGGTGTGTCACTGCAATAGTGAAAGTTTATAGTTAGTCATGATTTTACTCAGCGTTGCCGAGTATAGATCTAATATTATAAGCCATGAAAATTAATTATCCTACCTAACAACACGATATAATGTTGCATTAGTGACCCTTAAGCAGATAAAGTTCAATTACACAGTAAGAGTCGGGCAAAATCAGCTAAGATTAGAGCTACACCTAAATAATTTAGGTATATAAGACTAAAAATATTTTTAGTTTCTGCTTAGCTTCTAAAGATGACTCAAAATCAGGAGTGACAATGGAATTTAACGTAAAAAGTGGTAGCCCAGAAAAACAACGTAGCGCATGTATTGTAGTTGGTGTATACGAGCCTCGTCGGTTATCCCCCATTGGTGAACAACTCGATAAAATCAGTGATGGTTATATCTCAAACTTACTTCGCCGAGGTGACCTAGAAGGAAAGCCGGGCCAAGTTTTATTATTGCATCATGTACCAAACATCTTAAGCGAGCGCATATTGCTTGTAGGGTGTGGTAAAGAGCGCGAGCTTGACGATAAGCAATATAAACAAATTATTTCTAAAACAATTAATACCTTAAACGACACCGGCTCTATGGAAGCGGTATGCTTTTTAACAGAGCAACACGTTAAAGGTCGCGATACCTACTGGAAAGTGCGCCAAGCAGTAGAAACCACTCAAGATTGTTTATACACCTTTAATCAATTAAAAAGTAAAACAGTAGACCCACGTCGTCCACTGCGTAAAATGGTGTTTAATGTTCCAACGCGTCGCGAGCTAACTATAGGCGAAAGCGCTATTGAGCATGGTTTAGCTATTGCTGCCGGTAGTAAGCTATGTAAAGACGTAGCAAATATGCCACCTAATATTTGTAACCCTGCGTATTTAGGCGAGCAAGCACAACAGCTAGCAACTAATTTTGACAACATTACTGTTGATCTAATCGGCGAAGAGCAAATGGCTGAGCTAGGTATGAACTCTTACTTAGCTGTTGGTCGCGGTAGTGTGAACGAATCGGTTATGTCGGTAATTAACTACAAAGGCGGCGCAGATGATCAAGCTCCTATCGTATTAGTTGGTAAAGGCTTAACCTTCGATTCGGGCGGTATTTCATTAAAACCTGGCGAAGGCATGGACGAAATGAAATACGACATGGGCGGTGCTGCAGGTGTTATTGGTGCAATGCGTGCACTGGCACAAATGCAGTTACCTATTAACGTGATTGGTATTTTAGCCGGCTGCGAAAATATGCCGGGGCCAAATGCATATCGCCCAGGTGACATTTTAACCACTATGTCGGGACAAACCGTTGAAGTATTAAATACTGATGCCGAAGGGCGCTTAGTATTATGTGATGCACTAACCTATGTAGAGCGTTTTGAGCCAGAAACCGTTATTGATGTAGCCACATTAACAGGTGCTTGTATTGTAGCACTAGGCGCACATGCAACCGGTTTACTTTCTAACCACAACCCGCTTGCGCATGAGTTGTTAAAAGCATCGGAGCAAAGTGGCGACCGTGCATGGCAACTACCGCTATGGGACGACTATCAAGATCAACTAGAGAGCCCATTTGCCGACTTTACTAACTTAGGGGGCCGTGCAGCTGGTACTATTACCGCAGCGTGTTTTTTATCTAAGTTTACTAAAAAGTACAACTGGGCACATTTAGATATTGCAGGCACGGCATGGCGCAGTGGCGCTAAAAAAGGCGCAACAGGCCGCCCTGTTCCTATGCTTACTCAATATTTATTAAATAGAGCCGGCGTAAACGAAGCCGCTCAAGATTAAGCATACCGCTTAGCTACTTATTAAGGCGCCGTTTGGCGCCTTATTTATTTGGGTATTAATTGAAGCAAAACCCGTTATATGGCAAAATCAGCCTCTTAATTTATGTGTATTACCTAGCTACACATTCAATGTCATGGGAAACCCCGATACAATGAACATGAACGCCCAATTTTTCGTTCTAAAGCAACAAGATGAGTCGCTGGCTAAGCCTGATGATCATTTTGCTTTGGCGGCTCAAATTGCCGCTGATCAGTATCGGCTTGGCCAACGTGTATTTATTTGTGTAGATAACGAAAATACCGCCTTTGCCATTGATGAAACACTTTGGGCATTTGATCCCGACAGTTTTGTACCTCATAACCTACAAGGTGAAGGCCCAAAAGGCGGCGCACCGGTAGAAATTGGTACTACGCCCCCTGTTGGCAATCGTAAAGTTTTAATTAACTTGGCTAATAACTTACCGGATTTTATTCGCCGCTTTAACCAAGTTTTTGATTTTGTACCCGTAGAAGCCGTTGCTAAACAAGCAGCTCGCGAGCGTTTTAAAAAGCTACGCCAACTCGGTGCCAACATCACCACGCAAGATATTAATAACTAAAAACACTTTTAGTAAAATAGCTAACCAACTAATTTAAGTACTTATTTAAGGTTCTGTGTAATGGATAAAACCTACAATCCGCAAGATATTGAACAGTCTCTATACCAAGGCTGGGAAGAAAAAGGCTACTTTAAACCATCTGGCCAAGGCGTCCCGTATTCAATTATGATCCCGCCGCCAAATGTCACTGGTAGCTTACACATGGGCCACGCTTTCCAAGACACCATAATGGATACCTTAACGCGCTTTAAACGTATGCAAGGTAACAACACATTATGGCAAGTAGGTACTGACCACGCAGGTATTGCAACGCAAATGTTGGTTGAGCGTAAGCTGCATGCTGAGGAAGGCAAAACACGCCACGATTTAGGTCGCGAAGATTTTATTAATAAAATCTGGGAATGGAAAAAAGAATCTGGCGGCACAATCACTAAACAACTTCGTCGTCTTGGCGCATCGGTTGATTGGGATCGTGAACGTTTTACCATGGACGATGGCCTATCTGAAGCCGTTAAAGAAGTGTTTGTACGCCTGCATAAAGAAAATCTAATTTACCGTGGCAAACGCCTAGTAAACTGGGATCCTAAATTACACACTGCTATTTCTGATCTTGAAGTTGAAAACAAAGACAAGCAAGGCCACATGTGGAACTTACGTTACCCACTAGCCGACGGTGTTAAAACTCAAGATGGTAAAGACTACATAGTAGTAGCAACAACCCGCCCAGAAACTATGTTGGGCGACTCGGGTGTTGCAGTAAACCCTGATGACGAACGCTACTTAGATTTAATTGGTAAAGAGATTTTATTACCCATTGTTAATCGCCGTATTAAAATTGTAGCCGATGAACATGCCGATAAAGATAAAGGCACGGGCTGTGTAAAAATAACCCCAGCGCACGACTTTAACGATAACGAAGTAGGCAAGCGTCACAAAATGCCGATGATCAACATTTTCGATAAAGACGCCGCTATTCTTACTCAAGGCGAAACCTACAGCTTTGATGGCAAAGAACTTGAGTTTGATGCACCAATTCCTGAGCGCCTACACGGGCTTGACCGTTTTGCTGCGCGTAAAGCGATTGTAGCTGAATTTGAAGAACTAGGCTTACTTGAAAAAATTGAAGATCATGGTTTAACCGTTCCTTACGGCGACCGCTCGGGTGTGGTAATTGAGCCACTACTTACCGACCAATGGTATGTACGCGTTGCACCACTTGCAGAGCCAGCTAAAGAAGCGGTTAAAAACGGCGACATTCAATTTGTACCTAAACAATACGAAAACATGTACTTTTCGTGGATGAACGACGTACAAGATTGGTGTATTTCACGCCAGCTTTGGTGGGGCCACCGCATTCCAGCTTGGTACGACAGCGAAGGCAACGTATTTGTTGGTCGCGATGAAGCTGAAGTACGCCGCGAAAATAACATTGCAGACAGCGTAACACTAAGCCAAGACGAAGACGTACTTGATACCTGGTTCTCATCAGCGCTTTGGACGTTCTCAACTCAAGGTTGGCCTGCAAACACTGATGATTTAAAAACCTTCCACCCGTCTGACGTGCTGGTAACTGGTTTTGATATTATTTTCTTCTGGGTTGCGCGTATGATCATGATGACGCTGCACTTTATAAAAGACGAAAATGGTAAACCACAAGTGCCGTTTAAAACCGTGTATGTAACTGGTTTAATACGTGACGACAACGGCGATAAAATGTCTAAGTCAAAAGGTAACGTACTTGACCCACTAGACATGATTGACGGCATTGAACTTGAAGAGTTAGTACAAAAGCGTACTGGTAACATGATGCAGCCAAAACTTGCTGCTAAAATCGAAAAAGATACGCGTAAAGTATTTGCAGGCGGTATTGAAGCACACGGCACCGATGCCCTTCGCTTTACGCTTGCAGCAATGGCCTCTACCGGTCGCGATATTAACTGGGACATGAACCGCCTTGAAGGCTACCGTAACTTCTGTAACAAACTATGGAACGCGAGTCGTTACGTATTAATGAACACAGAAGAGCAAGACTGTGGTTTTGCAACCGATGCACAAAAAGAGTTGTCGTTAGCCGATCGTTGGATTTTAGGCCAATTTGAGTCAACTGTTAAAAGTTATACTGAGCATTTAGATAATTACCGCTTTGACTTAGCTGCTAACACCCTGTACGAGTTTACTTGGCACCAATTTTGCGATTGGTACTTAGAACTAACTAAACCGGTATTATTTAAAGGCAGTGAAGCACAGCAACGCGGTACACGTAATACACTAATTACCGTACTTGAAAGCTTGTTGCGTTTAATGCACCCAATGATGCCATACATCACCGAAACTATTTGGCAACGTGTAGCACCACTTGCAGGCCTTGAAACAGAGAACACCAGTATTATGGTACAACCATTCCCTGTTTATAATGCAGCTAGCGTTGATGCCAAAGCAATGGACGATTTAGAGTGGGTTAAACAATTCATTTTAGCAATTCGTAACATTCGTGGTGAAATGGACATTAGCCCAAGTAAGCCGCTTAGCGTATTACTTGCAAATGCTTCGAGCGACGACGTGCGCCGCATTGAGGAGAACAACTCATTTTTAGCATCACTTGCAAAAATTGAAGAGTTCACCATGCTCGAAAATAAAGATGATGCGCCTGCGTGTGCAGCGTCTTATGTTGGTAATCTTGAAATTATGATCCCAATGGCGGGTTTAATTGACGTAGAAGCCGAGCTTTCACGTATTAATAAACAACTCGAAAAAGCCGAAAAAGGCCTAGCACAAGTGCAAAATAAACTCGCTAACGAAAAATTTGTTAACAACGCACCAGAAGCTGTACTTGCTAAAGAAAATGCCAAACTAGCTGAGTTTAGCGATGCTAAAACTAAGCTACTTGAGCAAAAAGCAAAAATAGAAAGCTTATAATTTAGTTTCCGGGCATTAGCCCGGAACATTTATATAGGCATTAAAAAGCCGCGCTATGTAATTTCATAGCGCGGCTTTTTTGTGGCTCTAGGCTCTAGGCTCTAGGCTCTAGGCTCTAGGCAAGCATTAAAACGTATAGTTGTACTGAGCACCTAATAGGATCGCATGACCTTTTGATTCAAACGAGAAACCATCTTCAGTAAAGTTTTGTGTTTTACCACGTAGTACACTCACACCTAAATCAAAGTCTGAATGTTGATCAATTGCGTAGTTACCACCAAATGAGAACCAAAAGCGGTCTGTATCTGGAATAGAAATCGACATATGGTTTTTATCAGCTGGTGACTCATCAAACGCAACACCGGCACGTAATAATAAGTCTTCGTTTAACTGGTAGTCACCGCCAATTGCATAACGCATTGAGTCTGAGAAGTTTTCTTCTTTAGTAAATGCTGGCGTTGGGGCACCTACTTCAGCTTCTAGCTTGTCGAAGCTACTCCAACCTGTCCACATTACACTGTAGTGTAAGCCCATTTTATCATCTAACTGATGAGAACCCGAAAATTCAGCAATTGCTGGCAACGTGATTTCAACACTACCAGGAATTGACACGCCATTGGTACCACCTAATCTTGGCGGTAACTGGCTTGAAAACTCACCCTCAAAGGTAATATCTGTTTCGCTGCGGTAATTAAAACCAAAACGACTGTTTTCATCTAGTTGGTACATAGCACCAATATTCCAGCCAAAACCGTAGTCATCACCTTCTAAATGAACCGCTTGCGTTTGTGCTGGTATTTGGTAAGGGTTAGCACCTACATTACGAATAATTTTGGCATCAGCGTAAATAGCATTTAGACCAAGGCCAACACTAAACTGCTCGTTCACTTTATACGAAGCACTGACATTCATATTAACAGTTACAATTTCTGTTTCACCACCAAGGCTGCCTGCAGCATAGTCATCACTAAACTCTGTAGCTAAGCCAAAGTTTGAAAACGCACCAAAGCCAACAGACACTTTATCGTTAACTGGCATGGTAAAGTAACCCGCAGGTACAATTGCATTAGGGGCAATGCTGTCATCATTTAATGCTGATGCCGGAACACCCGCTGGAGCACCCTCGCCTTTTAAGCTTACATCTGGAAGTACAGCAATACCCGCCACTGATATTTGTTTTTCTTTAAATAGTGACATTAATGCTGGGTTACGAGCTACTACAGACGCATCGTCTGCGATTGAAGCTTCACCTGCATAGGCACGACCGAGTCCTGAGGCATTTTGCTCAGATAACTGAAATGCTGCAGCAAAACTATCTGCTGAAACAAGTACCAGCGACGCTGCGATTAGAGTTTTAGTAAATTTCATTGTTGTTTCCTTAACCAAACTTATTGTTTGGGTAGCTATGTGTGTTGTTATTAGGATTTCAAACCTGATCACACTACATTAATTTTTTATAAAAAACTCTACAAACACGTCAAAAAACAGTAAAAAACACGTTTTTTAACGACCATTTAACAACTTATTAAAACTCATCGGACTAGAAGTGTGCTATTAGAGCACAAGCTCTAATTGTAATTGATTCTCATTTGAATTGACTTGAAATGCGCTGCAATCTACACTCTCTATAAAACGATGATGAGAGAAAACGGTGAGCATTTTACTTATTTTGACTGGGCTTATTTTTTGTGGCGCAAGTGTATTTTGTTTTTATAAAGCAAACTATTGTGCGTGTACTCGTGCTGGGCAATGTGACAATCCAGTTAATCACTTTTGGTTGGCGGCTATTACTTGTGCATTAATCTCGCTAACATTTTGCTGTTTAGCGCTGCATGTAGAGCTTGGTACTTTATTGTGGTTAATATTAATGGCAAGTTGCTTTTTAGGTGCGTTTATTTCGGCTAAACAAAGCCAAAAACGCAAATGTACTAACGCTATAAAAGTAAGTGCTCTTTTAATAAACGAGACAAGTTAATCTGATAATCAAGGGGCTTAACACTGGCAATAATTTTAAGCTCTTGGCTCAGGTCGCTCAAATCAATATCTTTTGGCGTAACATGGTGGCCATGCTTCGCATTATAAAATAGTTTAACTTTAGGTTTAATGGGATTAAGGTTATTGCCCTCAAGTACCAGTGCTAAACGTTCATTGGTCAGCTTTACAATAGTACCTACCGGATGCACACCCAAACATTTAATAAAGTGTTGTACTAATTCAGCGTCAAACAGTTGTTTGTTAGCGAGCAAATAACGCAGTGCGTTTATTGGCTCGTCACCGACTTGGTGAGGCCTATCTGCTGTTATCGCGTCATACACATCTACAATAGCCATTATACGTGCAGGGCGACTTAATTTCTCTGCATTAAGGCCTCGCGGATAACCCGAACTATCTAATCGCTCATGATGATTCACTATCATATCAAGCATTAACGGTGTGATCCCTTTTTCGCCTTTAACTAAACCTAAACTTTGTACAACATGTTTTTTTATTGCTGCAAACTCATTATTAGTGACTTTAGTCTGCTTTGATAATATACCCTGCGGCACCTTTGCCTGTCCTAAATCATGCAGCAATGCCCCCATTGCAAGCTGCTGCACAGTAGGCTCTTCATAGCCTAAGTATTTAGCAAATACTGCTGCAAAAATGGCGCAGTTGATCATATGACGCCAATTATAGCTGTGTTTGTCTTTAAGGCGGGTAAGAATGGTCATTGCATTGGGGTTTCTAAATACCGATGCCACTATTTCACCGGCAATTTCATCCAACACATTTATATTAAGCGCAAGCCCTGCTGTTAAGTCACCGTATAAAGCCTGTATTTTGCGATTATGCTGCTCATAGCTTACGCTCGCTTTTGCAAACTCTTGCTCTACCGATATAGCGACAGCAGCTTTAGCTGGCTTTTCTTGGCTGCTAGCTACTTTAGCTTTATTTTTCGGTTTGTATTTGGCGGGTATCTCAACATCACTTTTAGTAAAATCAATGAGTAGCTCTAGCACCCCTTCTGTTACTAAACGCTTAATTATTGACTTATCACGCACTAGTCCACTGGTTTTGATTTTTATACTACTAATGCTTTCATGCTGCTTGGTAACATTGTCAACAAACATGCCAGGGACAAGCTCAGATATAGGTAAAGTGATAAGCATAAGTGTGGGAGGTTCTACAATTATAAGGCGTGTCTCTTAAATAGCACTTTTTAACCTTAAATGTCTACTTTTAAAGTTTTTACTAGTAATAAATAGCTACAAACTAAGCGAGTGAAATCGTTTTAATTTTATCTAGCCGTATTTTTATTATTTTGTTTGTTGGCTCTTGCAGCACCAAAAACTCGCCTTCGCCTTTAATATTTTCTAAGGTTTTAGCAACACCCACTAAGGTTTGGGTATCTAATGTGATAGCCACTTTATTTGCACGCATGCAATAAAGCTCAAGCTGATCGTAGTCGCCACATTTAATTGGTAGATAAGTCATGTTGAATATTTTTTAAAGGATAATACTAAAAGTTAGCAAGTGTATTAGAGGAATGCAAATGGCGCTCTCGGTAGGGATCGAACCTACAACTCAGCCTCCGGAGGGCCACGTGATATCCATTTCACCACGAGAGCACATTTGTTGCCGCCACATCAACTCGCGATATCAATGCTTTGGCATGCGTAATGATAAAGACATCTAAAGGTAAATGCTAGCGCCATTCGTTCATATGCTTATTATTTAAACGCTTTTAAATAAAAGACTTAGTGGTAGCTGGTAAATCAGCTATTTGTTGCTAAAAACCAGGTGGGCTACTAGCTTAAATTAGCCACTTAAGAGATAAGTTAATGTTGCAGCGCTATCAATGCGTCTAATTGCGCGCACAGAGGCATCACTTTTTCATTTATTGAGCGATCGCTATACCAGCAAACACACAGTACTAAAAACACTACTTGATAATACTCTAGCTTATTAATAGAGCAGTAAAAACGTTGCGAAAGCGGTAACTGCTGTTGATAGGTTTTAAGTAACTGTTGCTTACCTTCCCTGTCTAGTTCAAAACTTACAGCTATTGCGGCTAAATCAAAGTAAACGTCGTTGGTTTTGGCGTACTCAAAATCGATTAAAAACATGCCTTGCGGGTTCTCTATGATGTTTTCTTTTACTAAGTCATTATGACAAAAGCCTTCATCACGTGGTAGCTTTTCTATTTCTGCTACCGCCACACTTACAGTTTGGCTATATTGTTGATATAACGCTGTATGTTGATAAAAATCCAGCTCTTGCTTTATATTCATCGCCTCGCTAACCACATTATGACAATGTAAACTAACCAACTTTTTAATTAGCTCAAGGGTATAATTGCTTTGGGCTGTGTCGCCTTCTATGTATTCAAAAATAGCGAGCCTGTTAGCTTTGTCTAACCAAAGTGGTTTAGGGCACAATTGCAGCTGTGCAAATCGAGCTTGTGCAGCTAAGCCTAATGTAGGCCAGTGATCGCGGTAACTTTTTAATAAATAAGCATACTGTTGATTATTTAGCGCAGCGCGCACTAAAAAGTTGTCATTGCTTAAACCACTATGTAATCGCTCACTACTAAGTAGTGTTAATTGTGCATTAAACCCGTTGATAATATCGCTAATTGACTGCATGAATGTCTTATAACTGCGCTATAGGTTTAGCTTGTTTTTGCTCGTACTCTTCGTACCAAGTTTTAAACCCCCACGCAGCCACTATGGTGTAAAAAATAAAGAGCGCGAGCGTTGGGTAGTAGCCTTTTTCGTAATATAAATACATAGACGCGGCATCTATTACAATCCAATACAGCCAATTTTCGAGTACTTTTTTTGCCACTAAATAAGTAGTAACTACCGCAAAACAGGTTGTAAAGCTATCAAGGTAAGCAAAGTCTGCATGGGTGTAATTTTTCATAAAGTAACCAATGGCAAGAGCAACTATGCTGGTCACTATTATCAATATTATATGACGATTCATTGACCATGAGGTAATACTTAAACTATCGTTGTTAGTTTTGCCTTTACGCCATACTAGCCAACCAAACACCGCCATATACATATAATAAAAATGCAGTAACGACTCCATTAATAACGCGCCATTCCAATACATAATAGTATAAATAAGGGTGCTAAAAAATGCGGCTGGCCAACACCATAAACTCTCTTTTATTGCTAATAATAAATAAGCCATAGACAGCCCCACTGCAATATACTCCCAATGCGACATTGCTGTAAAACCGCTTAAGGTTTGTGTTAAAAAATCCATATTGTGTGGTTCCGTGTTACTACTAATATGCATATTAGCCGTTATTGTGGAGACAAATCGCCAGATAGAAATTTACATACAAAAATAGCTTTACCAAACTCTTCATACGAGCGTTTAATTTCGGTACTTAACACTTGCATTACTAAATCGTAATCACCAAAAATTTGCGTTGATAAGGTATTAGTAATTACTTTTAAATTATCGTACTCGTTTAAGCGATCTATAAAGCCTTTTATAAACGGGATATAGTCTTGATGAAGTGGGTACTTGCTGATCTCTACTGTCAATTTCATTTTTATCTCTTTATTATTTCATTTTAAAAAATCATTCAATGGTGATTCAATACAGTGTAAAATCACCCTAATTCGCAATCGAAATGAGCTTAATATGGCACGCAGAATAACCTATACATTTAAAAACCAACCGCGCGAAATTAATTTCGCTAAAGATAAATACCACGACATGTATCAGGCAATTGCCGCCGCTGAGGGTATCGATCTTACTAATTATTTATCTATGGTACAGCAAATCGAAATGACTTCGAAAGGCTCAGCGTCGGTGCGTAATTTTCGCGACCAAGAGTTTGCCCGTATGGGCTTTAGCGATATTTACTTTATAAAAGAGTAATAGTACCAACAGTTTAACGCTGATACTGATAGCTTACCCTTGGTGTAATATTACACAATAACTCGTAAGGTATAGTATCGGCGCACTGGGCTATTTCTTCTACTGGTAGCTCAGGCCCCCACATAGTTACCTCGTCACCTACTTTAATATTATGTGTATTATTGCCTATATCTAAGGTGATCATATCCATAGCTACGCTACCTACAATACCATAACGCTGCTTATTTATTATTACCGGAGTGCCCGCCCTCGCATGGCGCGGATAACCATCACCATACCCCATAGCAACAACCGCTAACTGGGTCGGCTTATCACTTTGCCAACGCCCGCTGTAACCCACCGCTTCATGGGCAGCTACATTACGCACTGCAATTACTTTTGTGGTTAAGCGCATAACCGGCTCTAATTGATACGTTTTACCTGTGGTATTTGCCATAGGCGATACACCATAAAGCATTAACCCTGGGCGTACCCAATCACCGTGGCCACTTGGCCAAGCTAAAATACCGGCAGAATTTGATAAACAATGTGCCTGCTCAACGTTTTCTGCCAAGCGATTAAATAATGCTATTTGTTGCATTGTTTTACTGCTATCAACATCATCCGCGCACGAAAAATGGGTCATTAAATTAACCGTATTATTCGCATTGGCTGTTTTTTGTAAGCGATTATAAAACTCATCAAATTGCTCAGGTGCAATACCTAATCGATGCATGCCGGTATTTATTTTTAACCAGCAGTTTATAGGAGCCTCAAGCTGCGCATTTTCCAGTGCTGCTAATTGGTTTTCGTCATGAATAATGGTTTGAAAATTATTAGCTAATAAAATGGGTAAATCGGCTTCATCAAAAAAGCCTTCTAACAATACAATTGGCTTAGTTAAACCGCCAGCACGCAGTGCCAGCGCTTCATCTATACGTGCCACAGCAAATGCATCGGCATCGTTTAAGTGCTGCGCTATGGTTACTAAGCCATGCCCGTAGGCATTGGCTTTTAGCACTGCCATTACTTTGCTATTAGGCGCAAAGCTCTTAACTTGCGCAAGATTATGCGCAAGTGCTGTTAAGTTAATTTCGGCTATAGCTAGGCGCATTAATAATCGTCATCTACTGCTGGCCCCGCATAATTATCAAAGCGAGAAAATTGACCTTGGAAGGTTAAACGTACTTTACCAATAGGACCGTTACGTTGCTTACCTATGATTATTTCGGCAATACCTTTATCGGTACTGTCTTCGTTGTACACTTCATCACGATAAATAAACATGATTAAATCGGCATCTTGCTCAATAGAGCCCGACTCACGTAAATCTGAGTTAATTGGACGTTTATCGGCACGTTGCTCAAGCGTACGGTTAAGCTGCGAAAGCGCAACAACCGGACATTTTAGCTCTTTTGCTAATGCTTTAAGTGAACGTGAAATTTCGGCAATTTCAAGCGTTCGGTTATCAGCAAGGCTAGGTACTCGCATTAATTGCAAGTAATCGACCATAATCATACTAATACCACCATGATCGCGGGCAATACGTCGTGCACGAGAGCGTACATCAGTAGGTGTTAAGCCCGAGGCATCATCAACGTACATTTTGCCTTTTTCCATCAACAAACCCATGGTTGATGAAAGTCGTGCCCAATCGTCATCATCTAACTGACCAGTACGCACTTTAGTTTGGTTAATACGCCCAAGAGACGCCAACATCCTCATCATAATTTGTTCTGAGGGCATCTCTAGTGAGTAAATTAATACCGGCTTGTCTTGGGTCATTGCAGCATGTTCTGCAAGGTTCATCGCAAAAGTGGTTTTACCCATAGATGGACGTGCCGCAACTATAATTAAGTCAGATGGTTGCAAACCTGTGGTCATTTTATCAAGGTCGGCATAGCCGGTACTCACACCTGTTACACCGTCTTGCGGTGATTGATAAAGCTCTTCTATTTTATCAACTGTTTTTTCAAGTATGCTATGAATGCTTTGCGGGCCTTCATTGTTTTTTGTACGTTGCTCAGCAATTTTAAATACTTTACTCTCAGCAAAGTCGAGCAAATCGTGGCTGGTGCGCCCTTCGGTATTAAAACCTGCTTCGGCAATTTCATTTGCTACACCAATCATTTCACGTACCACAGCACGTTCGCGCACAATACTTGCGTAAGCGTCAATATTAGCAGCACTTGGGGTGTTTTTGGCTATTTCAGCTAAATAAGCAAAACCACCAATTCCTGCTAATTTATTATTTTTTTCTAGGCTCTCTGAAATAGTAATTAAATCGATCGGATCGCCAATTTCAGCAAGCGTTGTCATCGCTTCAAAAATAAGCTTATGCGTGCGGGTATAAAAATCCTGTGATACAACAAGCTCTGCTACGCGGTCAAATGCTTGGTTATCAAGCATTAAGCCACCTAAAACAGATTGTTCTGCTTCTATTGAATGGGGAGGAACTTTAAGGGTATCGACTTGCTTATCTCGTTTGGCCATGACTTCACAGTACTAAAATACAATGGTGCCTATTCTATCTACTTGCAGGGGCTGTGCAAATAGAAAAGCAGGAAATCTTTTCCTGCTTTTTGTAATCATAGCCAGTAGCGAATGTTATTTAGTATGAAGTTCGAGTCGCCCGCTAATTGTATTCATTTCAACGTTAGCATTACCGCCATTAATACTAAATTTTAAACTACTGGCTGGGCCATATTTAGCTTTACTGACTTTATCGCTAGTCACTTTATTAATTATTTTGCCATTCGCATGCGCTTCAATTTCAAACTTAGCCGATACATCTGCCGCAAAGTAAAATTCACCATCGCCACTTACCGATTCAAAACGAACATCTGCGCCCTTTAACAGCTCTTTAATATGCACTTCGGCCTCACCATTAACGGTATTAATTCGTAAGTTTTTAATGCTCGACAAAGTAAAGTCTATATCACCATTTACGTTTTCAAGGCGAACATCGCTTGCCGTTGAGTTTGATTTAACATCGCCATTTACGGCGCTAAAGCGCAACTTCCCGCTTGAGTTTTTATCGTTAATTTCGCCATTTACGGTTTCAAATGCAATATTACCACTTAAGTTCTGCGCCTTTACATCGCCATTAACACTGGTAAGTTTAATATTACCCGCTAAATTACTTGCGCTTATCTCACCATTAACCACATCTATTTCTGCACTGTTTTGTAGCTCTTTTGCACTGACAGATACATTCACACCAGCAAACTCAAGCGCACTACTTCTGGGCATAAATATAGTTAACTTTGAACCATCACCACTGTTACCCCAATCCGTATTACGTGGCATGTTTACAATAAACTGGGTTTTATCACCACTGGTTTTAAGCTCATAGCCATCGGCTTTGTCATCAAGTTCGCCCGACACTTTAAATTCGCTTTTATCCCAGCCCGTTATGTTTATATCACCACGTTGGTTTTCAATATAAATAGTGCCGCCATTGGCTACCTCTATTTGCTTATCTATTTTTTCACCCGCTAATACCGCCAGTGGAAATAAGCTCAACCCTAGTAAAATCGCTTTCATGTTATGCTCCTAAATATGCTGCCAACGAGGTGCGTGCACCTTATTAATCAAATCAAGTTGTTGTTGATATATTTGCGCTAACATAGTTAATAGCGCTTGGTTTTGTGGTTCGTTTTCAAGAACCTGCTTTATGGCTAACTCTGCTTCTTCGAGTTCTTGCAATTGCACTTGCCAATTGCTGGTAAGTGCGTCTTGATTTTTATACGCAACTAACAAACTGTTTTTTTGCGCTAAAAAGTAATCACTTATCGCCACGGCAGGCTTTGGCTCAGGCGTTATAAAAACGATGTTTACTGCAATTAAAACCGCAACACTGCATGCAGCTACTGCCGTTAACTTTGGCCAAATAGTAGTGTGTTTTTGTGTAGAGCGTTCAGCATTAATAATCGCTCGCTCAATCCCTGGCCATAAATTTTTGCGTGGCGTTATGTCTTTATCAAGTGTATTGAGTGACTCGTTTAAGTAGTCATCAAAATTTTCTTTACTCATTTTCATACCACTCTTGTAATAACAGCCTAGCACGATGATATTGCGACTTACTTGAGCCAACAGCCATACCTAGTTGCTCGGCTATTTCCTCGTGTCTGTAGCCTTCAATGGCAAACAGCACAAATACCATACGTGCTCGCTCTGGAAGCCTTACTATTAATTTATCTAGGCCATTTAAACCTTTACAGTCGTTAACTGATTGCTCATCCATACCGCTGTGCTCAATACTCACCACTTTTTGCAGCCAATTTTTTTGTTTGCGTAAGTAATTAATCGCAACATTACTCGCTACGCTGTAAAGCCAAGTAGAGAACTGCGAGCGCCCATCAAACTGCGCTACTTTGTGCCACACCTGTACAAACACTTCTTGGGCCGCATCCTCTGCATGCGACTGATCAGCTAATAGACGTAAACATAACCCGTATACTCGTTTTATGTGTAGTTCATAAAGTAGTGTGTATGCAGCTTGATCCCCCGACTTAACACGCTTAATGAGTGCTGCTTCGCACAATTGCGACTGTTCGGGTTTAACGTGTAACATCCGTAATGTCGCCTTTAAATTATAATTACTGGGTTAGCATTTAAGTGTATTGATAAGTTAGACGTAATGACAGTTTGAAAAGGTTTAAATGAAATGAAAAAATAATTGCAAAAAGGAAAGATGATTTAGAAGAGGTTTTATTAAGCGTGTTTTTAGATCTACAGCTAGCTAAATTTTAGGCACAAAAAAGCCGCGCTAAATAGCACGGCTTTTTTTGCTTAATTAAAAATTAAGCTTCAGCAATAACGATTACTTTAATAGTAGCCGTTACTTCTGAATGTACTGCGATTGATACGTCAAATTCGCCAGTCTCACGGATAGTACCTAGAGGTAGACGAACTTCAGACTTAGCAACTTCAACACCAACAGCTGAGATAGCGTCAGCGATGTCACGAGTACCGATTGAACCAAATAATTTACCTTCGTCACCAGCTTTAGATACTAATGTAACTTCTGCTAATGCTTCAAGTTTGTCAGCGCGTGCTTGTGCAGCAACTAACTGATCAGCGATTTTCGCTTCAAGTTCTGCGCGACGAGCATCAAATGTTTCAATGTTTGCTTTAGTTGCAGGAACTGCCTTACCTTGCGGGAAAAGGAAGTTACGTGCGAAGCCAGATTTAACAACAACCTGGTCACCTAGGCCACCTAGGTTAGCGATCTTATCTAGTAGAATAACTTGCATGTTTCTACACCTTTTAAAAACGTGTTAATCCGCTGCTTACTTATGTAAGTCAGTGTATGGAAGAAGGGCTAAGTAGCGAGCACGCTTAATAGCAGTTGCTAGCTGGCGCTGGTATTTAGCGCTAGTACCTGTGATACGGCTAGGTACGATTTTGCCACTTTCTGTAACATAGTTTCTAAGAGTAGCTAGATCTTTGTAATCGATTTGTTGTACGCCTTCCGCTTTAAAGCGGCAAAACTTACGACGTCTGAAATAACGTGCCATGAGATTAATTCCTCAAATAATTCTTTCGATATGCTGAGCATGCAAAACCAATTGGCTAAGGCCGTTACGACCTTCGTGGCGATTTAAAAAACCACTCACTTGCAATGCCTGCCCAACGTGCAAATGTTGAGTCTGTTGTTGCATTTGCTTTCCACTGGCAACCACTTGAAGCCGAACGTAACTATTACGGTTAAGATCTGCTTCTGTTTGCATTGATTTATGTTCAATAACAAAAATACAATGCGGTATACCAGCAGGACTTTGGCTTAACTTGGGAGTTTTACAAACTACCCCAGATAAAACCAGTTGATTCATAAAAGGGCTAACCATTTATATTCATCACCAGTTAAACGCCATGCTAGGACTCAAAACAATTAAGCAGCTGGTGCTTCTTTCTTCTCTTCTCTTACAAGAGGAGACGCTTCAGTTACCGCGTTTTTAGTACGCATAACTAAGTTACGAAGCACTGCATCGTTGTAGCGGAAAGTAGTTTCTAGCTCGCTGATTACTTCAGTTGGTGCTTCAACGTTCATAAGAACATAATGAGCTTTATGAAGCTTGTTGATTGGGTAAGCCAGTTGACGACGGCCCCAGTCTTCAAGACGGTGGATAACACCACCAGCTTCAGTGATAGAACCAGTATAGCGTTCGATCATACCAGTTACTTGCTCACTCTGATCAGGGTGAACCATGAATACGATTTCGTAATGACGCATGGATATTCCTTACGGTTAATAGAGCCTTCTACCGTTTCGGCCGGTCGGTTTAAGGCAAGGAATTAATAGTTTAAAAGCCGAAATGAGCGCGCATTTTACGCTTAGTTTGATAATTAAGCAAGCCAGTTTTCTATCGAAAATAAAGAAAAAGCCGTACAAATAGAGTTTAATTGACGTTTTTTATAAAAACATAACAATTTCAATTAGCTTGCTATGTATTAAGTCGTAATTAGGCCCTGCAAAACAAACTAAAAAACAACCACCTTGCTCAGCTTTTAGCCGACCAAGGTCTAATATAATAATTAAGCAAAAACGCTTAGTTTTTAATGTCTCTCACACTCTTTTTTAGTTTTAGGATCATTTATGTCAGGTCAATATAAACAGCATTATAACGCCTTCAAACAAAACCCAGCTGAATTTTGGTTAGCACAAAGTAAGTGTATTCCTTGGTATACCCCCCCCAAAAATGCCTATACACAAGACAGCGATGACTTATACCATTGGTTTGATGATGGCCAGCTTAATACTAGCTACTTAGCACTTGACCAACATGTTGAAGCCGGCTTTGGCGAGCAAACTGCGCTTATTTACGACTCTCCTGTTACCAATACTAAACAAACTTATAATTATTCACAGCTACAACAAGAAGTGGCTAAGTTTGCCGGTGTAATGCAATCGCTAGGTGTGCAAAAAGGCGACCGTGTGGTTATTTACATGCCCATGATCCCACAAGCAGTGATTGGCATGCTAGCTTGTGCTCGTTTAGGTGCAGTGCACTCTGTGGTTTTTGGTGGCTTTGCAGCTCATGAGTTAGCGGTGCGTATTGATGATGCTAAACCTAAATTAGTATTAAGTGCTTCTTGTGGTGTAGAAGTAAGTAATATTATTGAATACAAACCCTTATTAGATGATGCCATTAAGCGCGCCACGCATAAAGTTGATCACTGCGTAATTTATCAACGCGAACAAGCAACCGCAACACTCAATAGCGGCCAAGATATTGATTGGGCAAAGGCTATGCAAACAGCACAAGCTGTTGACCCTGTACCTGTAAGTGGTAGTGATCCGCTATATATTTTATATACCTCAGGCACCACAGGATTACCTAAAGGTGTAGTACGTGAAAATGGCGGCCATGCTGTTGCCCTTAATTACAGCATGAAAAACGTATATGGTATGGAGCCTGGCGAAGTTTTTTGGGCTGCGTCTGATATTGGCTGGGTGGTGGGTCACTCATACATAGTATATGCGCCGTTAATGTATCGTTGTGCAACTGTACTTTACGAAGGCAAACCAGTGCGTACCCCAGATGCCAGTGCATTTTGGCGAGTAGTAGAGGAGCATAAAGTAACAGCCTTGTTTAGCGCGCCTACTGCATTTAGAGCAATTAAAAAAGAAGACCCTGAAGCTGAGGGTTTTAAAAAATATGATACATCTAGCTTAAAACGGTTATTTTTAGCCGGTGAGCGCCTTGATGCCGCTACTTACGGTTGGTTAAAAGAAAAAACCGGCCTACCTGTGCTCGATCATTGGTGGCAAACAGAAACCGGCTGGGCTATTGCTTGCAACCCTATTGGCATTGAACACTTAGAAACCAAAGCAGGTAGTTCAACCGTTCCTACACCGGGCTTTGACGTACGTATTTTAAATATGGAAGGCGAAGAATGTGCCCCTAACGAAAGTGGCGCAGTAGTAATAAAACTGCCCTTACCGCCGGGTTGCTTGTCAACAATTTGGCAAAATACCGAGCGCTATAAACAAGGTTACCTGAGCGAATATGAAGGCTATTACCTGTCGGGAGACGGTGGCTACATAGACGAAGACGGCTACTTATTTATTATGGGTCGTACCGATGATGTAATTAACGTTGCTGGCCACAGGCTATCTACCGGCGAAATGGAAGAAATTGTTGCCGCCCACCCTGCGGTTGCAGAATGTGCTGTATTTGGTGTAAACGATGCGCTTAAAGGGCAAAACCCAATGGCGATGATAGTACTGAAAGACGGTTTTACCGGCTCTCACCAAGAAGTACAACAACAGCTTGTGCAATCTGTACGTAACCAAATTGGTGCTATCGCGTGTTTAAAAAATATTATGTGTGTTGAGCGCTTACCTAAAACACGCTCAGGGAAAATTTTACGCAAAAACTTACGCCAGCTTATTGATGGCGAAGAACTGCAAATTCCATCGACTATTGACGACCCCAGTATTTTTGCCGAGTTAAGTGAACAACTTGCTGAAAAATAAAACGAACTGTTTATAGTTAAAGTCTATCGGCACCGAGTGAAGATAGACTTTAACTACGCCTTCTGCTTAAATAACCTTGGAATAAATAAATAACTTTATGATGTAAACGGAGATTAAATGACAGATATAAGAGCTGAACTACGTGAGTATTTACTGGGGTGGTTTGGCCAATATTTACCCGCCAACCCTCTTTTATGGTACGACATTTTAGTACTTTGCTGGCTCGCCATTTTTGCCATAATTTTACATTTAATTATCAGAAACTCAGCTAAGCACTTTCTTAAAGGTCGCTTTAGCGAAAGAATTGTTCAGCCTGATGCAAAAACTCCCGCCGATTTAGCATTTAAACTTGCAAAACATATCTCTTTTGTAATTCAAGGTGCGGTTGTCGTTATTCAAGCTAGGCTTTGGATCCCCGAAGGGAGTAGCTTTTTACATATTATTGAAATGGTTACCGACCAATGGATCATTCTCTTCTCTTTACTATCACTGTTTTCGTTGCTCGATATTTTTCAGGTTATTTCTGATAGGCGCGCAGTCAGAGCCCACTTCCCGATACGAGGGTTATTACAAACCATTAAGTTAATTGCCAGTGTATTAACCGGTATTTTAGCTGTGTCGTTATTAATGAATAAATCACCATTAATTTTATTAAGTGGTTTAGGTGCGTTATCAGCCGTTATGCTGTTGGTGTTTAAGGATGCTATTTTAGGTTTAGTGGCAGGTATTCAGCTCTCTGCTAATAATATGTTAGCGGTAGGTGATTGGCTAGAAATGCCCAAGTATGGCGCTGATGGCGATGTAATTGACATTGCACTTACCACGGTAAAGGTAAGAAACTGGGATAAAACCATCACTACAATACCTACGTATGCGCTTATTTCTGATTCATTCAAAAACTGGCGCGGCATGTCGGAATCGGGCGGTCGTAGAATAAAACGTAGTATTCATTTAGAAATGAACAGTGTGCGCTTTTTAAATGAACAAGAGCTCACTGAGCTTAGAAAAGCAAATTTACTAACCAAATATATAGATACCACAATATCATCTATTAGCGCCGAAAACGCTAGCAAAGATATGAGTTGCCTACTTAATGGCCGCCGCTTAACTAACGTCGGTACCTTTAGGCATTATTTAATAGAACTGTTAAAACAACACCCTAAAATCCATCAAAATATGACCCTAATGGTAAGGCAATTAGAGCCAACTAATAAAGGCTTACCTATCGAGATTTACACCTTTACCAACACCACAGTGTGGGCAGAGTACGAAGGTATTCAAGCTGATATTTTTGACCATATACTGGCTATTTTACCGGTGTTTTACCTTAAAGCACATGAGTCGCCAACAGGTAACGATGTGCGATCTTTGTCGATAGGTAAGCTCTAAAATTACGGCTTACGTTATCGTTAGCTCCTATATTAGCGAGTAACACTATAAAACGAGTGTTGCTCGCTAAAATTTATTCACACTTCAAATTACTTTTAATTGCTCCAGTATCCAGCGATGAATTGGGCTTTCACTGGTACGTGGATGCCATGCAGCTATTACTTTAAAAGGCGGCGGCAATGCTTCCACGGTTAGCTGTTGTACTTTATTGTTTGGTAGTAATCGCGCCGGGTAAAACGCGATCATATCGGTTGTATGAAGAATGTTTGGTACTGCCGAAAAGCTAGGTACCGACATAACAATATTGCGTTTAAGGCCCTTTGCTGCAAACCACTGATCGTGAGAACCACGTAAATTAGCACGCGAAGGTGATACCACTAGCTGCGGATAAGCTGCAATTTGTGCCAGTGTTAACGGCTCATTTGTTAGCTTGTTGCCACAACCTGTAACGCATAAATGCTGCTCTTCAAGCAAAGTAACATAAGCTAAGTTATCTGGAATAAATTCAGGAAAACTAATCAGTAAATCAAGCTCGCCCGCCGTAATTAGCTGGTTAACATTATCTGAGGCAAAGTCGCGCACTATTAGTTTTAATCCGGGGGCTTCTCGCCTAGTTATATTAAAAAGCTGCGGTAACAAGGCTTGAGTTGCGTAGTCTGTCGCGCTAATAGTAAATACACCTTTGTATGTTTGCGGTGTAAATACATCGGGCTCTAACAGCATTTCAAGTTGCTTTAAAATATGGCTAATAGGTTGCTGCATAGATAACGCTTTAGGCGTTGGCACCATGCTATTTCCTTGGCGAATAAACAAACGATCGTCAAATAAGTCACGTAGTTTACGCAGTTGCTCGCTAATTGCTTGCTGGGTTAAGCCCATTTTACGTGCAACCTGCGACAAGCTTTTTAAATCAAGCAAGGCATTTAGTACCCTGAGCTGTTTAATATCGAGCCTGTTAATACCATTCATAATTGTATCTAAAACAATAAAGTGTTGTTTCAAATTGTACCCTTAAAGCTCTACGCTTACCAACATTGCTTAAACAGCTAAGCATCAACATACTTTACCTTGTTAATTACGAGGTAATAAGCTACTAAGTTTGCTTTAAGAGAGAGTTTTAATGAATCAATCTATTTCTGATACCAGCTCGTTATTTTCATCTGTAGAACTTGGCCCTTATACACTTAAAAACCGTATAGTAATGCCACCACTTACACGTTCTCGTAGCACCCAACCAGATAATATTCCTAACGACTTAATGGCAACCTATTATGCGCAGCGTGCCAGCGCTGGTTTTATGGTTACCGAAGGCACGCAAATAGAGCCAAGAGGTCAAGGCTATGCATGGACTCCAGGTATACATTCTGCGGCGCAAATTGAAGGTTGGAAAAAAGTAACTCAAGCTGTGCATGCTAAAGGGGGCATTATATTTGCTCAACTGTGGCATGTTGGCCGTGTATCGCACACCAGTTTGCAACCTAATGAAGCCAAGCCAATAGCTCCTTCAGCAATTACAGCTGACAACGTTAAGGTGTTTATTGAAACCGGCCCAGGCCAAGGTGCTTTAAGTGAACCAAGTACACCGCGCGCTTTAAGTACTGATGAAGTGAGCGAGTTAGTTAATATGTATGCGCAAGCAGCAAAAAATGCATTAGAAGCCGGCTTTGACGGCGTTGAACTACATTGTGCTAACGGTTATTTAGTTAATCAATTTATTTCAGAGCACACTAATGTGCGTGACGATCAATACGGCGGATCACTTACTAATCGTCTGCGTTTTTTAAAAGAAATTGTTGCTGCTGTGAGCGCGGTTGTAGGCGCTGATCGCTTAGGCGTTCGCTTTGCACCACTTTTTAGCAGCACAGATGAAACCCGCGTTTATTTGGGTTTGGTCGAGTCTGATCCACAAAATACCTACATAGAAGCGATTAAGGTACTTGAACAAGCAGGTATTGCTTACTTATCGATTGCTGAAGCCGATTGGAATAACGCACCTGATTTACCTGAGCAGTTTTATAAAGCAGCTAGAGCGCAGTTCTCTGGTCGAATTATATATGCAGGAAAATACACGGTAGATAAAGCACTGCGTATTTTAAATAATGGCTACGGTGACTTGTTTGCTTTTGGTCGGCCTTTTATTGCGAACCCCGATTTACCTGAGCGTATTAAACAACAATGGCCTTTAAATGAAGCTGATGCAGCCACTATGTATGGCGGCACAGAGGTTGGTTATAGTGATTATCCATACTATAAAAACATTTAATTTAAGCAGGCCATGGAAGGCCTAATACTCAATATAAAAATCGACATCCTTAATGCAATATCAATAGTTTTCAGCTAAATTAATAACTACTAATACCGTTTGAGTATGTTATGTTTTTGTCTTTATTTAATAAACAAACCGCAGGCCACTGTGTTATATTTTTACTGCTAATCAGTATTAGTAGCTGCGGTGAAAATGACAATACACCAGCAACCCCCTCTAGCCAAGTCGAGCCTGCAATTGCCCCTATTACTACCGGTAACTGGTATAAACCCGCATTGGGGAGCACCTGGCAATGGCAGCTAACTGGCACAATAAATACTAACTACAATGTTAATATTTACGACATAGACCTATTCGATTCCCCAGTACAGTTAATACAAACATTACAAGCTCAAGGTAAGCGGGTTATTTGCTATTTTTCAGCGGGTTCTTATGAATCGTGGCGAAGTGATAAAAGCCAATTTTTAATCAACGAATTAGGTAACTCTTTAGCTAATTGGCAAGGAGAGCGTTGGTTAGATATTCGCTCACCTAATGTGCAAGCAATAATGGCTAGTCGTCTAGATTTAGCAGTACAAAAAGGATGTGATGGCGTAGAGCCCGATAACGTTGACGGCTATATGAATAATTCGGGCTTTAATTTAACTGCAAACGATCAGCTTGTATTTACTCGCTTTATAGCAAATCAGGCGCATACTCGTGGCTTGGCGGTTGGCTTAAAAAACAATCTTCATCAGGTAAATGAGCTGCATAGTTATTTTGATTTTGCAGTAAACGAGCAATGCTACGAGTATCAAGAGTGCGAATTACTCACCCCTTTTATAAATAGCAATAAAGCTGTTTTTCATGTTGAATATAATAGTAAGTATAGTAATGGTAGCGCTGAACTAAACAATATGTGTGATGATGCTATTAATAGGCAATTTAATACACTGGTTTTGCCAATAAACCTAGATGACGAATTTAGGATTAGCTGCTTGTAAAAGCCTTGTTTACTTACCTTTATTTTATAAAGCTAAGCATCTTGATCTTTACTCATAAGATCTACCATTCTTTTTCTGAGCTCTTGCTCATTAATGTCTTCTTTATGAGTGCCAATGGTCCATACGTGGCCAAAAGGATCTTGCAGCGTACCTGCTCTATCACCATAAAACTGATCATGAACGGGGCGTATTTCTTTCGCTCCTAACGCAATGGTTTTTGCAAATACCGTATCTACATCATCAACATACAACATTATGCTTACGGGTGTACCGCCTAGCTCTGTAGGGCTTTTAAAATGAACATCTGGGCACATATCTGAGATCATAATATGTGAATTACCAATTTTAATTTCTGCATGAGCAATGCCGCCTTCAGGCATAGGCATTTGCATAACTAGCTGCGCATCAAAAGCGGCACAATAAAAATCAATTGCTTGTTGCGCACCGTTTATAATTAAATAAGGGGTTATTGAATGATACCCTTTTGGAATAGCTGATACCGCCATGTTGTGCTCCTCGTTATATGCTCTCCTTACAAAGGTTAGTCTAAAGTGGCAAACAATATAAAATAAACACGTATTTATTTATCAATATTAGTGGCACTTATTTGCAAAATTATTAGTAAATTTTGCTAGTATCTACCACTTAATAATATTTACTGATACGCTGCATATTTAAACAAAAGGACTAACATGAAAAAACAAACAACACTTTTTATAGCCACTGCGTTATTCGCACTCGCGGGTTGTTCAACTTCAGTGCCAATTAAAAACTTTGAACAAAACCTTATTCCACAAACATCTAAAATAATTAATAACACAGCAGATGTTGAAACAGGTATTTTAAAAGCCTGCATTCAACTAGGTTGGCAGTGTGCTCCTGTTAGTGAAGGTAAAATAAAGGGAATTCTTAATATTCGTACTCATCAATTAATCGTTAATATTAATTATGACAAAACAGCCTATTCTATCAATTACCAAGATTCGACTAACCTTAATTACAACGGTAGTAAAATACATCGTCAGTATATTAATTGGGTAACTAATTTAATGCGCCATATTGATGCTGAAATGATTTAAACTTTTATATTTGTTTCACTAATACAAAAAAGGAATTGTTATGAGTCACTTAACTATACCAAGTCACTGGAAAATAAAACGCTCCACTCACTTTTTTACTAAAGATAACATTCCAAAAGCGTTACTTACTCACCACAACACAGCCGAGGGTGTGTTTGGCCAAGTTTGCGTTATGCAAGGCACTGTTACCTTTTACGGATTTGCAAATGAAGCCGCCACAGAGCCTGAGCAAACTATTGTAATTAACGCGGGGCAATTTGCTACCAGCCCGCCACAATACTGGCATAAAGTAGAGCTAAGCGACGACGCGCAATTTAATATCAACTTTTGGGCCGAAGCCGATACAGGCAATAAAGCCCTGTTTAAAAGTTCACGTATTCATAGCAAACCTATTTTAGATTAATACCACTTAAAATAACTAATTTACGTACAAACAAAAAAGCACCTAACATTTAGTTAAGTGCTTTCATAAATAACGGTGCAATTAATGCCAAATGCACTGCATATTAGCCTTGTTTATGTTTGATCATATCAATCCAATCTTGCGCCCAATTTTCTTTAGAGCACACTTTCGCTATTGATGTTAACCCGTTATATGCCAACGTTTTACTTTGCTGATAGTCATTCAAGCTAGTTGTTAGCGCTTGGGTAAACTCGGCAGTATTAGGCATCACTAATCGACCATTAAAACCATTAATTATAAGATTAGATAAGCCTCCAACGTTACTACTTATAACCATACAACCTGCGGCCATTGCCTCTATCATAGATAACGAAGTACCTTCTGAACCTAGTGTTGGAATAATGGCAATGTGTTGGCGTTTATGTACGCTAAAGCTTTCATTTGGTCCGTACTGCATTAATTTCACTTTTACTTCATTAGCAAATAGTTCTGTTAAATATGGTTTTAATGGCCCATCTCCGGCAAAGCTTACTTGAATATTATATTGCGGTAAAAGCTGCTTAATAATAGGTGCTATTAATTTAATACCACGGTAATCAACAAAACGACGAGCAATAATAATATTTAGTGTTGCGTTATCATCTGACCATTTTTTGGCAAATTCACTTTCGCTAATTTTTTCACTATAAAAGTTATAAATAACCTTCATATGTTGCTGCTCAATATTAAACCAAGTGCGATACCAGTTAACAAAGTTATGATCTACACACACCAAACTGCAATCTGATTTTATATAGGATAAATATTTGTACTGACTTAATAGCGAGGAGCAATATTGTGATATGGCTGATTTTGCTGCGCGAGGTTTATCCCAAGATATACCATGCTGAATCGCTAGCGTTTTATAATCAGGCATTTTTACTGAATAAGAGTCGGTAGCAAAAATAATAATATCGTTATTTTTGTCTGCATTTTCACTGACCCAGTTTGCAAGGGCGATTTTTTTTAAGTTACCGCGATATAAACCGGTAGTAACGCTATGAATAGTGTACTGGGGAGTAGTTAAGGTAAACGCTTTTTTAGCCGGTTGTACTATATGACATGGCCAACCTTGGCGAGTAAAAACATCGCACAAACTTAAGATATAGTTTTCAATGCCACCAATGGTATGCATAGTGCCGTTATGATCAAACATAGCACGGTAAATAATATAAATATTAGGCATCATATATCCTGACAAACTTGTTTAGTTTGCTGCAATTACAGCGATTACTCTTTTGGTAATATAACATTTAGCCATACATCTTTGAAGATATTTACAAACGCTTGCCATCCCTTATAACCAAATATTAGCAATACATAACAATTTCTTCTAAGTCATAGCGAAAGTGTATTTTCTTAAATAAGTTTAAAGCGTTAAAGTGCGCCGCTAAATCACAGCTAATGAAGAGGATATTATGTCGCTTGCTGTACTATTAATGCTGGCATTGTTTGTTGGTCTGTTATTCGCGATTTATCTTTTTTCGCAAAAAAGTAAAACGTTATCACGCACCGTTTTATTTGGCCTAGTACTGGGCAGTGCTTTTGGTTTGGCTTTACAGTTTTTATTTGCCGAACAACCCCAAGTTATTAACCATGTTTTAAGTTGGGTTGCCGTCGTTGGTAAAGGCTATGTTGGGCTATTAAAAATGGTCATTATGCCTTTGGTATTAGTGTTTATGATTGCCGCGGTAGTCAAACTTGAAAACCAAGGCTCTTTAGGTAAGATTTCATTTGTAAGTATTTCTATTTTACTGGTTACCACAGCCCTTGCTGCATTGGTTGGTATTGCGGTTACTTATGGCTTTAACTTAAGCGTAGAAGGATTAGTGGCCGGCACTCGTGAAGCGGCACAAATGACTACTTTAGAGAGTAAAGCGGCTAATGTTGCTAACTTAAATGTGCCACAAATGTTGCTTAGCTTTATTCCAGAAAACCCATTTGCCGATTTAAGTAATACACGTTCAACCTCTATTATTGCCGTCGTTATTTTTGGCGTGTTAATAGGCATTGCAGCACGTAAAGTAATGCTAGAGCGCAGCGAACTTACAGCGCCTATTCGTACTGGTGTAAACGCTTTACAAGCCACTGTAATGAGCTTAGTTAAAATGGTTATAGCTTTAACGCCTTACGGTGTTGCAGGATTAATGGCGAATGTAGTCGCAAACTCAAGTGGTAACGACATTCTTAATTTATTGGCGTTTATTATCGCCTCTTATGTCGCTATTTTATTAATGTTTGTTGTGCACGGCATACTGTTAAGCCTAGTTGGGGTTAGCCCAAAACATTATTTTACTAAGATTTGGCCAGTAATGACCTTTGCTTTTAGTTCGCGCAGTTCAGCGGCATCAATTCCAATGAACATAGATACACAAGTAAACCAACTTAAAGTTCCCCCAGCTATTGCTAATTTATCAGCCTCTTTTGGTGCTACGATTGGACAAAATGGCTGTGCAGGTATTTACCCTGCAATGCTAGCAATGATGGTTGCACCTAGTGTGGGAATAGACCCGATGACTTTTGAGTTTATTCTACCCTTAATAGGTATTGTAGTGATTAGCTCTTTTGGCATTGCCGGTGTAGGCGGCGGCGCAACTTTTGCTGCGCTAGTGGTATTACCAACAATGGGATTACCCATAGAAATTGTTGCGTTACTTATATCAATAGAACCATTAATTGATATGGCACGTACTGCGCTTAATGTGTCAGGCTCTATTACTTCAGGTGTGATCACCAGTAAAATAATGAAAACGCCACAGCAAGACTAATTAATAATTAAGCCCAGCTTTGCTGGGCTTTTTATACTGCGCTACAGTTATATATAAAACCCGCAAAACAGCCCATAATCAACCACTTTCCTGTTCATTTAGCATGCTCAAAACCCTACCAACAAGCATTTTAGTTATGTAAACATATGTAAAGCTTTGTGTAATTACAGCCGCTATCAGTTGCTATTCAGTTTCAGGCTCTAATATCGGTTATGTATAAAAAACATAAGCGAGACATTACTATGAAACAAATAACTGTGAAACTAACACCTATAAAGCTAAACACTATTAACTTAACTGTTTTGTTAGCAGTGTTTTTAACACTTACTATGCTCTCAAGTAACGCCTTTGCAAATCCGCAAAATGTACATAACAAACACCATAAACCAGGTAAAGTGATACATCATATTCCTAGTAATAGTGTATCGGTACGTTTTAATGGTGCAGTATTTAATACCCATAATGGCACTTACTATCGTAAACACAGCAGAGGCTATCGAGAGGTAATGCCACCAAGAGGTTTACATATTAGATCACTGCCTAGATACCACTCACGTTTAAGGCATCGCAATAACACTTATTATACCTATCAAAATGTATATTATATTGCCGAAAATAACGGCTACACAGTAGTAGATACGCCTAAAATACAGGTTAACCGAGCAATCAAAGTAAATAACAGCAACAATTATAAGCTTGGGCTGTTTTACGACTCGCTACCAACGGCAGCAAAGCCCGTAACTATTAGCTCGGTGCAGTACTTTAAATATGATGACATTTATTTTTTACCGCAAGTTAGTGATGATGTAATTAAATATCTCGCTGTTAAACTCAATTAATACTGTCTTTATCTGTCGCAAATAAAAACCTAAATAAGGGCATAGCATTTTATCTTGCTATCAAGCTACTTCGCTCCTATAGTCAGCAGATTATAGGCCTTTATTTTGAACAAACTTGTTATGAAAACTAGCACTCCAGCTCGTGATTTTGGTGAACTATTAGGTTACGCACCTGGTAATGTTGCTGTTTACTCGTCTGACTATGACTCTGCCGACGAAAGCATTTACCCTAACCGCAGTGCCTATCGCAGTTATTTAGATGGCATTTATATGGGTTATAAATGGCAGTGCGTTGAATTTGCTAGGCGCTGGATGTATCTCAATCATGGTTATATTTTTGATGACATAGCCATGGCTTACGATATTTTTGAGCTACGCTCAGTACGTGAAGTTAACAGCCAAAATAGACTTCCCTTACAAGCATTTAAAAATGGCGCAAAGCATCACCCTCAAGTTGGTAGTTTACTTATTTGGGAAGAAGGTGGTGAGTTTGAAGAAACCGGCCATGTTGCCATTGTAGTAGAAGTTCACCCTGATAAAATTCGTCTTGCTGAGCAAAATGTTGGCCATCAAACATGGCCACAAGGTCAAAATTGGTGCCGCGAGCTTAAAGCTAAAATAACCAAAGATGGCGACTATTGGATTGAATGCTCTTATAACGATGCAACTATTTTAGGCTGGATGACCCAAACTGATCAAATTGAACACGCAGAACCTACCACTGAAATAAACACCGATTTATTTACAATAAAATCTAATTATATTGCCGATACAGGCCAAGCTGCAAAGTCATGGTTAAATATTGCTAATGATGACGAAGCCGCCTATGTAGACATGATGCAAGGCCACAAGCTTACCTCCAATGCAGAGGATCAACATAGCTACTTTACTATTTCACACACAACCCAACAAGTCATTGAGCACGCCACTAATGAGCTGCATGGCTTATTTATGCATGCCACCGATTATGTGTTACAGCACCCTGAGCTATTAAAAAAGTTTAATTTACCTGAAGTAGTACTCAATAAAATTCGTCAATCGTGGGATAACCGCTTAAATCAATTGATCACCAGTCGCTTTGACTTTGCACTAACCCCCGCAGGCTTAAAAGTGTATGAATACAACTGCGACTCCGCTTCGTGTTATATGGAAAGCGGTAAAGTTCAGGGTAAATGGGCAAAGCACTTTGGGGTTAAAACGGGTATTGATGCAGGCCAAGACTTATTTAAAGACTTAGTAAAAGCATGGCGAAAAAGTGAAGTAAAAGGTTTAGTTCATATTCTTCAAGATGACGAGCCAGAAGAGCATTACCACGCTTTATTTATGAAAGAAACAATTGCGGCAGCAGGTTTTGAGTGCAAAATTATTATTGGTTTAAATACTCTGTCTTGGGATGCCTTTGGCAATATTATTGATGCCGATGGCAATAAACTTAATTATGTATGGAAAACCTGGTCGTGGGAAACTGCACTTGAGCAAATTCGTGAAGAATGCGAGGCTGATCAAGCTCAAAATCATAATTTTGAGCCGCAATGGCAAGCAGGAGCAACCCCGCGGTTGGCTGATGTATTATTGCGTAAAAATGTCATGGTTTTTGAACCACTATGGACACTGATCCCCAGTAATAAAGCAATCTTACCGGTGCTGTGGAGTTTATTTCCTAATCATAAATATTTGCTCAATACCGCGTTTGAGCTCAGTGATGAATTATTACAAACCGGCTATGTAGTAAAACCCATTGTTGGCCGCTGCGGAGCAAATATTCAACTAGTCGATCAGCAACAACAAACCATTGAGGAAACCGCCGGACACTTTGCATCCCAAGAGCAAATATATCAGCAATTATTTGCGCTACCAAAAGTAGACGATTACTTTGTACAAATATGCAGTTTTACCACAGCAGGAAAATATTCTGGTGCGGGTGTGCGAGTCGATAAAAGCATGATTATTAATGGCCATAGTGACTGTATGGCACTGCGGATTGAATAACTCGTCAAATTAATAAACAATACTTTGCGGGCTTAGTTTTAGGGCTTAGCATTAAATATAATAGCTAAGCCCTTTAGCTATTATATTTATTACACTGTGCATAATTTACAAAAAAGTGCATAGTTTTCAAATATGTAATATTTAACATCATTCTTCCCCTCATATTGAAAACCCTATCTGATTGTATATAAACAACTTTATTTAAAATCCCTTCTCGGCATGGTGATTGCTTTAAATAAAGTAAAGTATGTTCATATAGTAATTAATGGGCAAAATAATTAAGTAGGAGAAATTATGAGTAATAGTAACAAAACAGCTAAATTTACCGCTCCAGGTATGAGTAACGATTCAGCAGAAAAAACTATCTCTACACTCGACAATCGTATGGTTGCGCTAATTGACTTACAACTTACCCTTAAACATATTCACTGGAACGTAGTTGGCCCTAATTTTATTGGCGTGCATGAAATGCTAGACCCACAAGTTGCGGTTGTACGCGAAATGACAGACACCATTGCTGAGCGCATCGCAACGCTAGGTGGAGTACCTGTTGGTACGCCAAAATCAATTGTTGATCGCCGTACATGGGACGAGTACTCAATTGGTAAAGCCCTCGTTACCGAGCATTTAAGTGCACTCGATAATGTATATAGCGGTATTAATAGCGATCATCGTAAAGCCATAGATACGCTTGCTGATCTTGATCCGGTTTCTGAGGATATGATCACCAGCCAACTAGCTGAGCTAGAGCAATTTCAATGGTTTATTCGTGCTCACCTTGAATCATCAACAGGTGAACTACAAAAGTAGGTGCACTATTATAACTGGCATACATAGCTAAATATTTATTGTTAGTTAATAATTTAAAATTAAGAAAAGCCCGCATTATTAATAATGCGGGCTTTTTAAGTGCTAATAACTTACTAAAATAATAACCTACTAAAATAATTGCACATCATACATAGCAAAGTATCTGCATTTTGCTCTTAAAAAGTTTCCCCCCAAGTAGCCATTAAATATTGTCACGCTCAGCAAATGCATAAAAAAGAACTTCCCCCGATTAACCCCTCGTACATCTGCATTTAAATTTTATATTATTATTACCAGTCGATATTTTATTTATATTAGCAATTAAATTGGTTAACCAAACCAATTTTAAACTTAAAATAAAAACTACAAAGCCATTACCAGTAAGTAATTTACATTTCTTATTTTAAATAAACGCCTCATACCCCCTCAGTAAGTTAATTTCTTTTTATCGCCTTGGTACTTATCAGCACTTTCTTATCTAAAACAATGAATTTTTATAGGTTAAAACCCCAATCTTCCCAAATAAGTAAGGTTAAACTCACCTTGCTTTTAAAAATCATAATTAATAAATAGCAATAACAAACCTATATACCAACATTAAATTAAACTTTTTAACTGCGATTACAAAATAAATTAAAAACATAACTTGTTAAATTTGTTAAATATTAAATAAAAAGAAACCAAAATTGTAATACCAAATTCACATTACTGGTAAGTAAAGCTTGAAATTAAAACTTAATTGGACTAATTTTAACCACACTTTACACATTACCAAAAAAAAGCAAAGAACCTAAAAATTGGTATACCAAAGCGCATCATCAACACACAATTACCCAAACGGGAGAGATACATGAAGCTTAATCGAATTACTTCCTCACTAATAAACAAACAACATAAAAGTAATCCTGCACTTATTAGCGCGGCCGCACTTATTTTAATGACATCATCTACTTTAGCTGCACAAGAGTCTGAAAACACCTCAGCCACAGCAGATAAAAACATAGAGGTTATTGAAGTAAAAGGAATTCTTAACAGTATGAAAGCAGCTGCAATGCTTAAACGTACTGACGGTCGTATTGTTGATGCTGTTGTTGCTGAAGACATTGGTAAATTACCAGACAATAATATTGCCGAAGCCCTGCAACGTATTACTGGTGTATCTATTAATTCTGACTTTGGTGTGGGTGATAGTGTTTCGATTCGTGGTTTACCGCAAAACCGGGTTGAATTAAATGGTCGCTCTACTATTGGCGATTCTCGTGATGGCATTAGCCTTCAAGATTTTCCATCAAGTTTCTTAAAAACAGTAGAAGTTGTTAAGTCGCCAACTGCCGATATGATTGAAGGCGCACTTGGTGGTACGGTTAGTTTAAGAACGGTTCGCCCATTAGAATTAGATAAACTAACAGCGGCCATGTCATTAGATGCAGAATATGCAGATAAAACCGAAAACGTAGCGCCTATTTTCAGTGGATCTGTTGGTAATAATTGGGATTTTGATGAAATGGGCACGTTTGGTGCCATTGCTATGTTTTCATATCAAGATCGCGAAATTCGCCAAGACGAAACGTCTAGCCGCGTAAAACCTCAAGACATAGTAATTAACGCTCAAGAAGGAAACACACCAAGCGGTAACGCCATCGTCAGAGATGAGCACAGTATTGAGCAATATGTAGAGAAACGTGAACGTACTGCTGTAAATTTATCACTTCAGTGGGCACCACACTCGGGTAATGGCATGGTATACCTTGATTTAAGTGGTACTAAGCGCTCTGGTGAGCAAGCTGGTAACTCTATTTTAGGTGTAGCAGGTTCACTATCAACAGATGCAAACACCACACAAGACGCTAACGGCGTAAATAACTATACGTTAACTAACGAATTTGGTATTCCTAAAACATACAGTGATTTTCGTGATACTGACTCGTTTTCAAATGCACTTGGTGCAGAATGGAGTCTTACCGATAGCATCAAAATTTCTGGTGAAGTTGCTGTTGCATCCTCTGAAAGCATAAGACCAGACTCAGAATTTACATTGCGTCCAATCGAAAAATCGACGTTTGAAGCCAGTGGCGGTGTTGATTTAGTAAACCATTTATATGATGGCGCATTTTCACAAGACGGTAATCGCTTACCAAGCATTATACACTCAGATCCAACTGCATTTACTAATCCACAAAACTTAGCATTAAGAACATTCAAAAGTGAAGATAGAAAAACCAATAATGATGAAACAGCGGTTCGTTTTGATATTGAAATGTTTGAGCCGTTAAGCAGTGCAAACTGGATCTCTAAAGTAAAAGCAGGTGTTCGCGCTACTAAACGTGATTACGAATATGAACAATACAAAGTAGAAATTAAAGATATTTATAAAAACGCTATTAACGACTCAGATGGGTCATTAGCAACTTTATGGGCCGATGATTATAACGCGCTGTTCCCTGGCAGCTTTACAACTATGAGCCACGATAACTCTTTTAATCAACTGGGTCACTCTGGTCAAAACGATCTATTAACATTCCTTACTTATAATGGCTTATCTAACCCAAGTAATACGTATGCTCAATTACAACAACTATTAGCAGGCACTAATTTAGCGTCTACTGGGAGCTTACACGACAATCAAGAGTTTCAAGAAAGCGCATACAAAAATGTAGTTGAAGACACCGCTGCAATTTATATATCGGCTTATTTAGATTTTGATAGCGTTACAGCCATTGTGGGCGCTCGTTATGTAACAACAGATCTTGAGTCAAGTGTTTACCAAAACGGTGTAAAAGTGACGGGTGAAAATGATTACACCGACTTTTTACCTAGCTTAAACGTGACATATAACTATTCAGACGAAACACTATTTCGCTTTGCTGCAGCAAAAGTTATGCGCAGAGCCGACTTTAGCGAGCTAAGCCCAGCATTTGACGTAAATAACGACCGAACGGGTGCAACTCAAGGAGCTATTGATTTAGAACCATACCGCGCAACCCAATACGACTTATCTGTAGAGCATTACTTTGATGAAGGTAACGTATTGTCTTTTGCACTATTTTATAAAGATGTTAAGTCATTTTTAAGCAACGAAAGCACGTGTGTTGCCTCATCAACTACCGCTGCACTGCAAAACGTAACACAGTGGAACCAAGTATGTCAGCTTGATACTGCCGGCGTATCTCAAGATAATATGGTTTACTCTGATGCAACTAACTATCCTGTAGATGCTGATGGTTTTAATCACGTTGCGGGCCTTAGAGATGCAGGGCTTACCGGCATCGATACCGTTAAAAATATTAACGGTGAAAACGGCTCTGTTCAAGGTTTTGAAGTAGGTTACCAGCAGTTCTTTACAAGCCTGCCGGGTGCGTTTTCTGGTTTAGGTATTAATGCAAACTACACTTACGCAGACAGCGAACAGCCAAACGGCAACCCACTATTAGACATTTCTGAAAATACTTATAACTTACAAGTATTTTGGGAATACGAAGGCTTCTCTACTCGCCTTGCTTATAACTACCGTGACGGTTTCTTAAGTACTGAAAACGAAAAACGCGTAGAAAACATTAACTCTAACGGCAGCATTTCACAAGACGGTACTGTTTATGGTAATAACTACCGCGATGACAGAGGCCAATTAGACTTTTCTGCAAGTTGGGACATAAACGAAAACTTTACCCTAGTAGGTAACGCAACAAACTTAACCGGTGAACCTTCAATCTACCTATCTGAACTAGGCGGTGCTTGGAAGTACACTGAGGCGGATCGCCGTTATAGCTTAGGCATTCGCGCTAAATTTTAATTTTCCCTAAAGGCTAAAGCCTGCTTTTATGCAGGCTTTTTTATGCCTAAATAATAGTAGCTTTATATTGCATAAAAAACCCACTCCCTAGCTATACTTATCTTAATATAAAACTTAATATCAAAGAGCAATTACAATTAATAAGGAAAGGTAGTGCTGTCGCGTTTATATAATTTTATGCCGGGTTTAAATACTTTACTTCATTATGAACGACAATGGTTTGCTGATGATTTAAGAGCGGCATTATCGGTTGCCGCCGTGGCGCTACCCGTTGCTATTGCTTATGCACAGTTAACTGGTGTTAATGCTGCAGTTGGGCTGTATTCCTGCATACTACCCATGATGCTATATGCACTTTTTGGCACCTCAAAACAATTAATAGTTGGCCCCGATGCCGCAACCTGTGCAGTTATAGCTGCAGTAGTAACCCCGCTTGCCGCAGGCGACAGTTTTAAGCACTGGCAGCTAGTTGTAACCATGACCGCCATGACTGGTTTTTGGTGTTTTATAGCCAGTAAATTTAAATTAGGTGTATTAGCAGACTTTTTATCTAAGCCTATTTTAATGGGCTTATTAAACGGTGTAGCCATAACTATCATTGTGGGTCAGTTTTCTAAAGTATTTGGTTTTACCTTTGATGAAAGATACCTACTTGAACGCTTAGGGGGTGTGCCCACTTATTTATCACAAACCCATATTCCCACTTTATTAATGGCCTTATTTACTGTGGTTATTTACTTTGTTATGAAACGACTAAAGCCTACATGGCCCGCATCAATGTTTGCCATTACCTTGGGCGCAATATTAGTGTGGTTTTTTAATTTAGAGCAATTTAATATTAAAACCATAGGCACAGTAACCGGCGGACTGCCGGTATTTAACACCCCTGTATTTGATATTGGTATTATTCGTGAACTAGTTGTGCCGGCACTTAACTTAGCCATAGTGAGCTTTGTAAGTATGATGCTAACAGCGCGTAGTTTTGCCGCAAAAAATGGCTACGACATAGATGCAGACAAAGAGTTTAGAGCCCTAGGTATTGCCAACTTCGCCTCTGCATTGTCGCAAGGCTTTGCTGTAAGTGGCGCCGACTCTCGCACCGCAGTTAACGACGCTAATGGCGGTAAAACGCAATTAGTGTCGATTATAGCCGCCACTATTATTGCTATTATTGCTATTTTTTTAACCGCCCCGCTCGAGTTTATACCTAGTGCAGCACTCGGCGTGGTACTTATTATTGCCTCTGTGCATTTGTTAGATTTAAAAGCGGTATGGCAACTAAAGTTTAAAGATAAGCAGGCGTTTTACCTTGCCTTAGCCACCTTGTTTGCAGTGCTGTTTATTGGCGTTATTCCGGGTATTACGCTTGCTGTATTACTGGGTTTATTTCAATTTATTCGCACCGTAATGCGCCCTACCGACAACATATTAGGCGTAGACATAAAAGGCGTGGTAAGAAGCTTAGATGCCACCGATAAAGCAAAAGCCGTGCAAGGGGTATTTATTTACCGCTTTAATTCGCCATTAACTTACTTTAATGCCAGTTACTTTAAACGCAGATTACTTGAGCAATACGCAAAACAAAAAGACGATACCCAATGCGTTATTATTGATGCCGTACCTTGCTTTACCCATTTAGATTTAAGCGTTATGGCCATGCTTGCCGATTTAGACGTTATATTTAAAAAGCGTGGCATTAGTCTTGAGCTAGCAGGTAGAAAACGCCAGCTTCTATCGTGGTTTGAAATTGCCGGAATGGTATCGGGTAAAAATGGCATTTATGTTCACTCCGATCTATATGTTGCGCTACAAAAAAATAGCGTAAGCCAGCCTACCGACGAAGTCGCCTTATTTGAAGCTCATACCAATGAGGCAAAACCCGAGCCGCTATAAACGCAAAAAGGCTTACAACACATAGTTGTAAGCCTTTTTATACTAAAAACTTAGTAACTTAAATTACTGTGAATGAACCATTTGTTCAAACTTCATGCCGGTTAATTTAGTAATTACTTTAATCACATAAAAGAAAATACCAATCATTGCCAACATAGACGGAATAGCAATAATAGGGTAACTGAGCAAGGTCATTTCACCAAGCTGCTCGTTAAACTCTACCGTACCCGCAGGGCTGGTCACTATCCACTTAGCAAGCACGTAATTCATAGTTGATGAAAAAGCAAAAGTAAGCGCTAAAATATAATTAGCCTTGGTAATTTGCTGCTTAAAACGCTGGGTATTACCGCGCGCATCTAACGTATCGTAAATTACATCTAACTTAAATAAAATCGAGTTTAACAACACCTTTGCCAATAATGGCTTACCAAAAAAACCCGACATTAAAACAGTCAGGCCAATAATACCCGGTATAGCCGCTTCTTTTATTGCCAACCATTCTACATTAAGCTCAAACAGCGCAATGCCACCCGTTAATAAAGTACTTAAAAAACCTAATAATGAAATAAAATTTAACGAGCGTGCTTTAATAAAATCATAAATACCGTAACCCACAGGAAATATAAGCGCGACAATTAACCCTACAACGGTTCCTAAATATTCAGGCCCCGAAAACTTCATTAAAATAATTGAAGGCACTATAATATTAAAAACGACCTCAAATAATGGATTGTTTTTTTTACCTTTACTGTTATTTTGACCACTGGTTGTCATTCGTTACTTCCATTAATATATTATTGCTAAGACGAAAAGAGCACCTCTTCGCTACTGCCAAAGGCTATAATACTCGCAATACCTTCGCCATTCTAGCTTGTCGTTTTTGTATTGATTAAAAAGCCGAAAGGGAGCAATTATTTTTTGTGTATAAGTGCACAAACAGCCCTCTATTACGCAGGCAAACTCATATCGATGCCAGGTAAAGCCACCATCTGATCGCTAATAAGGCGGCGAATATCACGAATTATTGGCTGCTCGTTTTCAACTACTTGCTGCGATATAGCCACATACCCATGCCACGAAACATTATAGCCATGAGCAATGCGCGCCACCTCTTGTGGTTGAAACCCTTTTAATAATGGCTCTGGCACATAACCCCAACCTAGCTTGTCGCGTATTGCATCCCTAATTAACTCAAAGCTACTTAACGCAATATCGTAACGCTCAGATACATTAGTTTGAATGTCACTTTGGCTTAAATCTAAATAAGCAATTTGCGGCACACTGGCTAAGTCTTCATTACTTACATAGCGCATTTGCGTTAACGGATGATCTTTGGCAATAACCATATGCAATGCCACCCAGCCCAAAACTTGTAAAGGTAGCTGAGTATTTGCATACAAGCTCTGATCTAAGCAACAAGCTAAGTCCATAAAGCCCTCTTCAACCATTTGCTGCAACGCATTTGCACTCGCATAGTGCATTTCTAACGATATACCTGGGTAGCGCTTGCGAATACTGCGAATAATTTCGCGCCAAAAGGCTTCGGGTAAAGCATCATCACGGCCAATAACTAAGCGGTGTGGCAGTTGCTCGTCATCGTGCAGGCAGCGGTGCTTAATACTCTCAGCAAGGTTAATTAAGCGAATGCTATCGTCTATAATTTTTTCACCCGCGGGGGCTAATTGCATACTATTACCAGTGCGAATAAATAGCGCAGTACCCAACTGATCCTCTAGCGTCGATAGCGCCATACTCATAGTGCTACGATTAACCGACAAGCGCGCTGCCGCCTTAGCAATAGAGCCGGTTTGTGCAATCATCACAAAGTACTGTAACGACTCTAATTTCATCAAGCCCCCTTAGTGTCAATTATTTTGACTCTGAGCAATTATAGTATAAAAATAATAAGCAGTATTATACGCACAATGTTTTAGTATTAAGAGCAGGAAAAATGCATTGGATATATTTAATAATAGCTGTAACTCTTGAGGTTATAGGTACAACAGTAATGAAGTGGCTGGTAAACGAAGACCAGTTACTATTAGGTAGCTTATTTGTAACTTTAATGGTTGGCTTAGCTTATCTTGCTCTTAGCCAAGCCACCAGCAAAATTCCTATCGCACTTGCTAACGCCTTCTGGGAAGGTTTGGGGATGATATTAATTGCATCTGTGTCATTTGTATTTTTAGGCGAAGCTATTTCTATTGGCCAAATGTTTGCACTTTTATTAGCTATTATCGGCATTGTTATAATTAACAGCGGCCACGCTATGCAAGAGCAAAAACAATGACAGTATATTGGCTTTATATTCTTGGCTCAGTAATTTTTGACATTGCCGCCAACGTATTTTTAGAAATGTCGCACGGATTTAAACATAAACGCTTTGGCATACTTGCCATTGTTTTTATTATGGCCGCGTTTGCCTTACTCACCCTCGCTGTGCAAGGCATCCCACTGTTTATTGCCTACGCCACGTGGGGAGCTCTTTCAATTAGCGGTACTGCGCTGGCAACTTGGTTGTTGTTTGGTCATAAATTAAACTGGGTTGTTTGTTTTGGTTTAGCAGTACTTATTTTATCTATTGTGACAATGCAATTAGTTGGCCCCGCGTAAATACCTCTTATTAAAAACTAGCTAAAGTGCTCTGCAGTTCAAGCTAGTTTTTCCTGCTGTTTTGCCTTAGTTAACTTTAGGCTAAACTTCTAACTTAGTTGACTATTTTATAGCGCAACGCTATAACTTGTAACACGTTGCGCTGTGCCAACCTACAAAGTAGTAAATAAAAACTTAAAAGCGCACCGCTTGCTTAAGCTATCACTAGTTTAGGTTTGGCATTATTATACTTATTACCTTGAGGCATTTATGTTCAAGCAACTACAAGAAAAACATCAGCTTTCTATTCTGCTTATACTCAGTATTGTGTCAGTATTTGGTATTACGCCATTTATTATTATTCGTTTTATAGAAAATAACATAGTCGCAGCGCTAATTGACTTAGCCATTGTAAGCGGTATTTTAACCTTAGTCGGTTATGCCCATTACACTAAAAAACCGCGTGTTATTAGCGCCGTTATTGCATTGCTTGTTAATATTGGCGTTATTGCCATTATAATTACCAACGGCATTAACAGTATGCTATGGGTTTATCCGGTAGTAGCCGTTACGTTTTTTTTAGTTAAACCAATAGAAGCGCTCATACTCACCCTTAGCAATGTGGCAATTATTGCGAGCATACCTAATTTATTCGATGTTATGCCACTAAACTCTTACTTTACAACCAACTTAATGCTAGCTGCCTGTGCTTTTGTATATGCCTCTTTTGGCAACAAGCAGCTTGCTTTACTTGCAGAACTAAACAGTACCGATCCTTTAACCGGCGCATTAAATCGCCGTGCGCTTAACGATGATACACTAGCCGCCATTTCGCGAGCAGAGCGTTATAACAGCACTTATTTATTAGCGTTTTTAGACTTAGACTTTTTCAAAAAGGTAAACGACGAATTCGGCCACGCCGAAGGAGACAGAGTACTAAAGCAGTTAGTGTCAATTACCAATTCACATATAAGAGAATCAGATAAGCTATACCGCTTTGGTGGCGAAGAGTTTGTGCTAATAATTCCCGAAATCCCGCCCAAAGAGCAAGTTAGCTTTATAAACAAGCTACGCGAAACAATAAAAAACGAGTTAAAAACACCTGCGGGTAACTCAGTTACTGTATCTTTTGGTGTTGCAGCTTGGGTACCGGGCACCACAGTTGCTAGCTGGTTTAAACGCGCCGACGATGCTATGTATCAAGCAAAAAAACAAGGCCGCGACTGCGCCGTATTTAGTAAAGATTAGGGTCTGCTGACCTTTGCGGATTAAAATTCGTTCAAACTAGGGGCGAGTTAATCACGGCGCGAGGTTTGTAACCTAGTGGGCTCGATAACTGCTCCTGCGTTATTCTACTGGCTTACATCCATGTAAGAATAAGCAAAAACCGAGCAAAGCTTTTGCATCCTGCTCACGCCCCTAACAAAGAGTTAATTGCCCCTAAGAACCCTTCGGGCAGCGCATGTTTGGTATTGATTCTACGTTATCGCCTATTTATGGGGAATAACCACACCACATAGGCTCTGCCTTGCCTAAATACCAAACACACTGTTGCTAATTTAACCTTGAAAGATAAACAGACCCTAAAGCTTTGAAATAAGTAAGCTAAACTAACCTCTTGGCCAAAATAGCTTTACCCATTATTTATCTTTGTTTAGCAGCGCCTTTAAGTCGGCAAACGGGTTATGTGTAGCCACCACCACCTTTTGCTCTGTAGTGCCGCCGTACAACACATATTCGTGATATTTATTATGCTCATTATCATGGCAATAAATACACAATAACTCCCAGTTACTACCATCATCAGGGTTATTATTATGGTCATGATCAATATGATGCACCGTTAACTCTCGTAAATTAGAATACTCAAACTCACGTGCACAGCGCCCACATACCCAAGGGTACAATCTTAACGCTTTAATTCGATAACCTTCTTCTTGCTGCTGATAAGCCTGCATACCACTCGTGGTTTTACTCATTAACTTATTACTACCGTCTTTTTACAATAAGCCCAGATTAGCCTTTAAAAATCACTTTGAATAGCGCCTTTTATTTTAACCCTGTTGTTGCTCACCTAAAAGCTTGGGTATAATGAGCACTTATGGCTGTACTTGTTAGCCTACAACTTGGATAAAACAATGAAAAAACTCTCTGCGGTGCAAATAAAACAGCAAGCGCTTGTCCTTAATATTGCCGATACACTCGAAAAACAAGGCCTAGCAGAGCTCCCTGGTATGCTGCAATGCTGGTTTGACGTTCAATATCACTTATTCCCTGGCTCCTTACTACTGTGCTTTCAATTTGACAGCGAGCAAGCCTTAGCTGCAGCAAAACCAGAGTTACTAAAATGGCAAAAACGCTTAAGCGCAGCCATGCTAAAAAAAGGCGTTGTTTTAAAAGATATGCGTAAACATTTAGTATTTACATTAGAAGCACCTGATAGCTAAATCAGCTTTATTACCGAGGATAAAAATAAAAAGTAGATTCGGGGATTAAATCCCCCGACTATAAAGTATAAAGCCCACGGGTGTTTTTAGCGTTTTCAAGATTAAACTGATTTACATGCTCAATCAGCTCCGGAAAAAAAGCTAAAAACACAGCATTTAATTCATCATAATGCTTGGCTATATTATCAAGTGCTAGGCCCACCCCATCAAGGGTTTCGTACTCTTTAAACCAATCGTTATCGGTCATGTGTTTTACAACATGCTGCATTCGCGACGGCATTACAGGCATACGCTTATGCAAAAGCGCAAAGCTAGTTTGTTTAAAGTCGTTTAATGGCTGTAGGTTATATTTTTGCCAATGCATAATTAAAAAGTGATCAAACACCACATCAATAGCCACCCCAGCAAAACGCCTACGCTTAGGTGAAAAATACTGTTTAACCTCTTTAACTATAGGGTGAGAGTCAGTAAATTTATCCACTAAATAGTGATTATCGAGCGCATTCTTTACCGTTATAGGTATCTGGTTTAAATGCCGTTGACCACCAAAGTCGCCCAGTAAATTACCAAAGTGCGAATCGGCCGTAGGCTGTGCTAAATAAAGATGAGCTAAATAATTCAACGTGTTCTCGGGTTTGGTTAATACCTTTTAGATAATAACGCAGTTGTAGATGAAATTCATATAAAGGAAAAGTGAAAGGCTTTAAGCCTCAAGGGAATGATATTTTAGTTCGTGATTTTTTCACCAATAAAACACAGGCTCCTGCGCTCCCCATAAAAAAGACAACACAAACCTGCTCCCCACCCAATTACAATTATGTTTGATTAATTCAGTAAAGAGTCAGCCCTATTTTGCTATCAATGTTGCTGTATTTTTTCGGTACTGCATGAGTCATAAAACGCCTTGCTTAACCTTAACTATTAAACCTGAACTCTGGTTAAGAGATTTACTAATGTATTGAATCATCGTTATATTTGATTTTATTTTCTCTGGCCAGAGGTTTTCAGTGAAAACAAGGCGAATTTACGCGTCAATAGCTGGCCTATTGCAAGTAAATTCAACGCAGTTAGCGCTGAAAATAGCTGCTTGAGATAAGTTTATTATCCGGAGCTCAGGTTATTAAGCTCACAGAGGCACAACACGTTATGACAACTACTTTTTTAAGCCAATTACAGCAAGTCGCACTGCAACAAGCCCTTATCAGCACCAAGCTTCTAAACAGTTATACATTAAAGAGCAATAACGCACCATCGCCCAAGCAACAAGCCTATAGCTTAATTGCTGTCGCGCTATACCGCTTTAATCTACAAAAAATAAAATGGTCATCTTTTTTAAAAACAGCCATAAATACAGCAAACAACACATGCCAATGGTTAGCCACCGAACTTGTCAGGTGTCAACAAGACTATAAAGCCCAACCTCATGACGCTGTAATTAGCGAACAAAGTGCATTCATTAGTGGTATTTTTAGCGAAGAACTCGCTTATATTGATAGTTTATTGGGGGCTGAAGCGTAAGCTCTTAAGTTTATTTAAGCAATTATGTGAACTGTCGGATGGCACGGCTGCGCCGCTTATCCGGCCTACCTTATTTGCGTTGAAGGTTTGGGGTCAAGGTTTGGGGTCAAATCTTGACTTCACACATCAAGCTATCTCGCAGTTTTTCGAATTGTAACTTGACCTTATCATCTTCAATTATTAACTTATTTAGCCTACATACCGTTTGGGATATGGCTGAATAATGTTGAACATTAAAAATAACGGCTAACGCTTTTAAATTTTGCCCAGTTAAATCTTGGCATAATTTAATAGCAAACATACGTGGCAAGTTTTTCTCTTTTCGCCCTTTTTTAACCGTTACAATATCATGTGTATCTATACAAAAATATTTAGCTAAGTAATCAATTACATCATCCGTTGAGCGTTTTTTAATAACAATACTTCTTTCGCTATCTGGTATTGCTATATACCCCTTTATTTTTTCAATAAATGCGTCACAACCCAAAACTGAAAGTAACTTTTTAGCGCCATAAAACGTACTTACCTCTTTATTATTTTCATATTCAACAAACTGTTTGTACGCAGCATATTTACGATTCTTTCCTTGAAGCGAAAATATAAAGTCTCGAACTAGCCATTTTGGCGTCGCTGTTTTTTTGATGAAAGCTGAATAGCTAGACCATTTATAGTCAATAAGTACATCTACTAACGGTGTACTTGTTTCTATTGGGTTACGATGTATATAACGGCTAACATGTAGTAAGTAATTATCAGCATCCACCAGCACCGCCTTGTAGCGACCTCTAAACAGTGCACCATCTGTATTATGTGCTCTATTAAAATATTGCGTATAGAGGCCATTAATATGCTTCATGGCTCTGCCTAAATTTGCATCTGGGGTTTTTATTAACAGGTGGTAATGATTGGTCATTAAACAATACGAATGTACTTCAATATTAAAACGAAGGCTTGCTTGCTCAATGCAGTATAAAAAATACTTAAAATCGTCATCACTCAAAAAGGTATTTTCACGCCCTCTTCCGCGATTCATCACATGATAAAACGCATTTTCATACTCTATTCGCAGTGGTCTAGACATAATAATAAACTCAATGAGCAATAAACTATAAATCTAGACCATTGATGTATGAAGTCAAGATTTGACCCCTTTGGTTTTTCATCATCACACCAAATCAATCATATAAAAACGATGTTAGATGAACCAAAACGAAAGATCAAATACACTATATACATCAACAGCTTACTATATTAAAAAATTAATGTTAATGTCGATAAATCGAACTTTATATAAATCAACTAGCTAAATATGAATAACGTGAAAAACCAGACCAAATTAATTGCCTAAAAATAATTTTGGTCAATTAATTTGATTACCTTTCAAACTCCTCAATTTTCTCATATGATAGGATTAATCTAAGCTAGGGGACATTGTGAATGGCTGACGACATACTCACAATTCAAGAGTTGGCGATCTATTTAAAACTCAATGAAAAAACGGCTTACCGATTAGCAAGCGAAGGCAAGTTACCAGGCTTTAAAGTCGGCGGTAGCTGGCGCTTTAAGCGTGTAGATATTGAACAATGGATTGAAGAGAAAAAACAGTGGCAAAAATAGTACTTAGGTCAGATTCTGATGAGATTAAAGATATTCATGTTATTTTTCTACATGGATTAGGAGGAGACGCAAATGGGACCTGGCTTAAAAAAGGCTCTAAAGATGAAGCTTGGCCAATTTGGTTAGCTGAAGATAATTGCGACCTAAATATATGGACAGTGGAATATGACGCTCCCAAGCTAAAATTTGATAGCTCAGGAATGGGCATACCAGATCTCGCTGTAAATATATTTGAGCACGTGTTAAAAGTCCCCGAATTAGCCGAAGGAGAAATAATATTTGTTTGTCATAGTCTTGGAGGGTTAATCACAAAGCAGATACTTAGAATAGCTAATGATCAAACTAATAGAGTCGAAGTAAAACAATTTTTGGGCAGAGTTTCTGGTGTAGCCTTTTTAGGAACGCCTCACCTCGGCTCAGATATCGCGGTTCATGGCCATAATATTTTTGCCAAAGGCCTGTTGAGATGTTTTACATTTCAACAACCATCTATTGTTGCTGCATCTTTAAGCAGAAATGATCCTAACTTAAGAGAGCTGAATACTTGGTATAGAGATTGGTGTCAGCATAAAGAAATAAGGCATCTTGTTCTAACAGAAACTGAAAAAATGTACGGTATTGTCGCCGTTGTTAAACCTGACAGTGCCGATCCAGGAATAGCAGGTGTTAGAGCTATCCCTATTTCAGTTAGTCATGAAAACATATGCAAGCCAAATGATAAAAATGACGAGATTTACACGCACATAAAAGGCTTTTTATCTCAAAAAAAAAGAGTGTTTCATGAGCTATGGATAAACTCCAGGTTTTATAACGATACAAACTCATGGGAAGGATATAATAACTGGGCACATTGCCCCCATGGAACATCCGGTGAATATTTCGTTGATGACCAGGTTAGATTGCTTGATTCATCTTCAAGCAATAATGAAGGACTTAAAGGTTTAGATGGCTTAAACCTTATTAGAAACAAGTTATTAGAAAGAAAAGCGTCTATTAGACTTGTTGGTTTATCTGGTGTTGGAAAAACTAGGTTCGTGCAAGCCTTATTTGATGAGCGCATTGGTGAAAACCCTTTGCCCAACAAGACTGTATTTTATACTGATATGGCAAATGGCCCAAAACCAACACCTCAAGCTTTAGCTGAAAAAATCGCTGGCGAAGGTCGAAAAGCAATTTTAATAATAGATAACTGTCCGCCTGACCTACATAGATCTCTTACAACCTTATGCAGCACTGAAAGCAGCAACACCAATTTACTGACTGTCGAATATGATTTAAGAGAAGACCAACCTGAGCAAACTGAAGTATTCTCTTTAGAACCATCTTCAATTGAGCTTATAGAAAAAATACTTAACGCTAGATATCAGCATCTAGGTCGGCAAAACTCTAGAACAATTAGTGAATTTTCAGGTGGTAACTCTAGAATAGCTTTGGCTTTAGCTGAAACAATAGGCAAAGACGAAAACATCTCAAGTTTAAGGGATGACGAACTCTTTAAAAGGCTATTTTACCAACGTCATGCTAATGAAAAGTCACTCGAAACAGCCGCTCAATATCTTTCACTAGTTTATTCATTCCAAATTAACAGTGAGAAAACTTATAGTGATGATATTACTTTCCTCAGTAACCTATCAGGTATTTCTTCAAGAGATATTTATGAATCAGCCAAAGAGCTAAAGCGTCGAAATTTAGTTCAGCAACGAAGTAAATGGATGGCTGTTTTACCGCACCCAATTGCGAATAGGTTAGCAAAATATGCGTTAGAAAATATAAGTACAGGTGTTATTTCTGATAACTTTAATGAATCAACAGATGAACGATTACTAAAATCCTTTTCAAGGAGATTAGGCTACTTACCTAAATGTGAAGAAGCCAAAATCATCGTTAATGATTGGTTAAATGAAAATGGGTTGTTACATAATCTGTACGCAGAAGGAAAAAGTGAACTTGCTTGGATATTGCTCACCAATATAGCTCCAATTTCAACTAAAGAAGTTTTACTTCACATAGAAACTTTAGCTAAACAGTCTGAATTTTGTACACGAAAAAATAAGCAATTTACAGAAATAACAAGGCTTATCAGATCTATTGCTTATGATGAACAATATTTTGATATATGTGCCAAATTGTTATGCCTATTCACGCTATCAGAAGATAAAGCTGAAAATTACAACTCTATTAGAAGTATTTTAAAGTCATTGTTTCAACTTTATTTATCTGGAACTCATGCAACCAAGGAGCAGCGTTTAGATGTTATAAAGAATTTAATTTCTACCGATACCGAGCATAGTGCAGAACTAGCTTTCGAACTTTTAGACTCATCTCTTGAAGCTTGGCACTTTTCCTCAAGCCATAGCTTTGATTTCGGTGCAAATCCAAGAGACTTTGGTTACAGACCAAAAACCAACCAAGATATTGCAGACTGGTATAAATTATTCATCGAGTATACAACTGAATTTATTTCTAATAAAACAGAGCACTCGAAGCTAGCAAAAAAAATACTAGGCAAAAACCTACGTAGCTTGTGGCGACAAAATAACTTAAGAAATTTAATTGAAAGTACTTGTATAAAAATAAGCACTTTAGGAATGTGGGCTGATGGTTTTTCTGCCATTCATGATATCTTAAAATGGGATTGCAAAACTTCCCCAGAAACAGAAATACAGAGGTTGCAATCAATCGCAAAGCAATTATCACCTAAGTCTTTATTAGACGATATAAACATGTATGTATTGGCTGATAAATGGAAATTTCATGACTTAGAAGAATATGATGAGGATGGTGTTTTAATTGAGCGTGGTTATAAAAAAGGACAGCAGTACTCTATAGATTTGGGGGTAAAAGTAGCAAATACTGATAGTGAGTTACTTCAATCGATGTTGACTGAACTTCTATCATACTGTGGTTCTAGCTCTAACTTATTTGAATTTGGAGAAGGCTGTGCAGAAGGAACGGATAATAACGAAGAATTATTAGCTTTGACCGTTTCTGCATTAGAAAAAGCCCCTGAAAAAGAACGAAACATTAACTTCTTATGTGGTCAAATTAAGCACCTCTCGAAAGCCAATATCAACCTCACCAATACTTTCTTAGATGAATTCATAAAACACCCTGAACTCAAGCAATACTTTCTATTAGTCCAACTGAGTTACGTTATCGACCAAGATGCAATTGCTCGAATACTTAAAGCATTAAAAGAAAACACATCTCCAGTTTGGATGTATAGAAACTTAGCATGTGGTCGCAGTCACGAACCAATAGCCGACGATCAGCTAAGTGAAATGTTAGATTTAATTTGGAAGCAAAAAGACGGCCAAGCAGTTGCGATAGAAATACTATCAATGCGCTTTCATGGGCTAGAGCAAAACGAAAACTATGTTGTTTCAGATTTGCTTAAAGAGAAATCTGCATCACTTTTAGCATCATTCGATTACTCAGAAGAAAAAGGACCGTCCGGCGGCAGCGATTATAGTTTAACCCAAATAGCCAATGTCTGCTTTTCTGCTGGTACAAATGAAGAGTATGCTTTATCTGCTCTAAAAGCTATTAAAGCGAAAATTTTGAATCATATTATCGGCAGATATGATTTCCCAGAATTTATGTCTACAGTTATTCAATTACACCCAATATTAGCTCTGGATGTATTTATTGGTAAGAATACCGAAATAGAATGTCAGATAAGGAATGCTATAAAAGGTAGATTTGACAAGAAAGTAAGTCCTTTCTCTAAAATTGATAACGAAAGCACGCTAGGTTGGTGTAAAAACAATGGTAAAGACAGTTACCCAGTGCTGGCATCTTTAATCACGCCATATCAATCAAAAGAAAAATCAATTGAATGGACTCAACTAGCGCTTGAACTATTAAACACATGCCCCGAACCTGTAAAAGTTCTAGATGAATATCTCGCGAGTTTCAGCCCAAATGGGTGGTCAGGTTCAAGAGCGAAGACACTTGAGTCTCGTTTACCTTTATTTCAATCATTAATAGATTCAACTAACGAAGATATATCAAAATGGGGGGTTGCCAAAAAAGCTCAATGGGAAGCATACATTGCTAGTGAATACGAAAGAGAAGCAGAACATGATTCAGAGAGAAATGAGAGGTTTGAATGGTAGCTGCATATTCTCATGCATCGCGATCACCTAATACTATCTAAGCCGATCACCTAATACCATCCATCAAGATCACTCAATACCATCGATGCCGATCACTTTTCGGTCAAAATGGTATTGAGTGATCGGCTTGAATGGTATCGTTCAATTTGTACACGTTTTTGTCTAGCCAGTAG
>NZ_JAGGDL010000079.1:0-2620 GCF_017653575.1 Pseudoalteromonas sp. K222D | reverse complement strand
GAACCTGGGGCTGGATCACCTCCTTATACGATTTAGAACTTATTTGTTCGTAGTGTCCACACAGATGATTGTTAATTGTAAAGAGAACAACACTTATTGTTTGGGTCTGTAGCTCAGCTGGTTAGAGCGCACCCCTGATAAGGGTGAGGTCGGTAGTTCAAATCTACTCAGACCCACCACTTCTTCTTGATACTTCGTTGTAAGTTTCGTCGTTTAGTTATCTAAACGTCCTCTACTTACGCCTTGTCTCAAATAGAAGTCGGTATACAAACAGTAAGACCAGCATATGTGGGGCTATAGCTCAGCTGGGAGAGCGCCTGCCTTGCACGCAGGAGGTCAGCAGTTCGATCCTGCTTAGCTCCACCACTTTACTTCTTAAAAATAAATATTCTTTATCGGGTCATAAACGACCTGAGAATGAAGTGTGTTTAATTTTGAGAAGTTTTTATTTCTCTTGCTCTTTAAAAATTTGGAAAAGCTGATAATAAAATTCTGATGAATAACATTGTTATTTATCAAGAGTTTTCAAAAGTAAAAAAAGAATGGTAGCAGTACCATTCAGTGCCATTTAGTTAACTCTTTGAGTTGATTGATTGGTATCTACTTTAGTATTCAATATTGACTTCTGGCGAAGTTAAACTGTCACACAACAAAGACCCGTTTGGGTTGTATGGTTAAGTGACTAAGCGTACACGGTGGATGCCTTGGCAGTTGGAGGCGATGAAGGACGTATTAACTTGCGATAAGCCTAGTCAAGCTAGTAAAAAGCACTTGAGACTAGGATTTCCGAATGGGGAAACCCACCTGCTTGCAGGTATCGTTAACTGAATACATAGGTTAACGAGGCGAACGCGGAGAACTGAAACATCTAAGTACCCGTAGGAAAAGAAATCAACCGAGATTCCGAAAGTAGCGGCGAGCGAAATCGGAACAGCCCTTAAGCTTATTATGTGTTAATGGAAGGCTGCTGGAAAGCGCCACGATACAGGGTGATAGTCCCGTACATGAAAAGACATTTTAAGTGAAATCGAGTAGGTCGGAGCACGTGAAACTTTGACTGAATATAGGTGGACCATCATCTAAGGCTAAATACTCCCAACTGACCGATAGTGAACCAGTACCGTGAGGGAAAGGCGAAAAGAACCCCTGTGAGGGGAGTGAAATAGAACCTGAAACCGTGTACGTACAAGCAGTAGGAGCCCACTTGTTGGGTGACTGCGTACCTTTTGTATAATGGGTCAGCGACTTATATTTTGTAGCGAGGTTAACCGATTAGGGTAGCCGTAGGGAAACCGAGTCTTAACTGGGCGAATAGTTGCAAGGTATAGACCCGAAACCCGGTGATCTAGCCATGAGCAGGTTGAAGGTTGAGTAACATCAACTGGAGGACCGAACCCACTAACGTTGAAAAGTTAGGGGATGACTTGTGGTTAGGAGTGAAAGGCTAATCAAACCGGGAGATAGCTGGTTCTCCCCGAAATCTATTTAGGTAGAGCCTCGGACGAATACTTACGGGGGTAGAGCACTGTTAAGGCTAGGGGGTCATCCCGACTTACCAACCCTTTGCAAACTCCGAATACCGTAAAGTAATATCCGGGAGACACACGGCGGGTGCTAACGTCCGTCGTGAAGAGGGAAACAACCCAGACCGCCAGCTAAGGTCCCAAAGTCATAGTTAAGTGGGAAACGATGTGGAAAGGCCCAGACAGCCAGGAGGTTGGCTTAGAAGCAGCCATCCTTTAAAGAAAGCGTAATAGCTCACTGGTCGAGTCGGTCTGCGCGGAAGATGTAACGGGGCTAAACTATGCACCGAAGCTGCGGATTCATCTTAGGATGAGTGGTAGGGGAGCGTTCTGTAAGCCGTTGAAGGTGTACCGGGAGGTATGCTGGAGGTATCAGAAGTGCGAATGCTGACATGAGTAACGATAATGGGAGTGAAAAACTCCCACGCCGGAAGACCAAGGGTTCCTATCCCATGTTAATCAGGGTAGGGTAAGTCGACCCCTAAGGCGAGGCCGAAAGGCGTAGTCGATGGGAAACAGATTAATATTTCTGTACTCGATATAATTGCGATGGGGGGACGGAGCAGGCTAAGCAAGCATGGCGTTGGTAGTCCATGTGAAAGTGAGTAGGGCGTTTGTTTAGGTAAATCCGGACGAACACTAAACCTGAGACACGAGACGAGTCACTAAGGTGATGAAGTTGCTGATGCCATACTTCCAGGAAAAGCCTCTAAGCTTCAGATTATATGGAATCGTACCCCAAACCGACACAGGTGGTCAGGTAGAGAATACTAAGGCGCTTGAGAGAACTCGGGTGAAGGAACTAGGCAAAATCGTACCGTAACTTCGGGAGAAGGTACGCTCCTATCTGTGATGAGACTTGCTCTCTAAGCGGACGGGAGCCGCAGTGACCAGGTGGCTGGGACTGTTTATTAAAAACACAGCACTGTGCAAAATCGCAAGATGACGTATACGGTGTGACACCTGCCCGGTGCCGGAAGGTTAATTGATGGGGTTATCCTTAGGGAGAAGCTCTTGATCGAAGCCCCGGTAAACGGCGGCCGTAACTATAACGGTCCTAAGGTAGCGAAATTCCTTGTCGGGTAAGTTCCGACCTG
>NZ_JAGGDL010000078.1:0-2634 GCF_017653575.1 Pseudoalteromonas sp. K222D | reverse complement strand
TGCGTATTCCGGCGAACGTGACCGGTCATTCCGGTGATCGTGACCGATTTGCACACGGCCTTCACGCTGGAGAGAGTTTTGTACGCTGAGCGGTCACGATGGGTCAACCGATTCCGTTTTTTGTGCGTTGGTTTTTCTCAGTGATTCCCCTTTCAGATTGAGTCGGTGAGCGCCGTGCAGGAGCCGATCCATGATGGCGTCTGCCAGCGTGGCGGAGCCGATGTAGTCATGCCAGTGCTCCGTGGGTAACTGGCTGGCGATGAGGGTGGAGCCCCGCCCGTGTCGGTCTTCGATTACTTCCATCAGGTCCTGCCGCTGCTGCGCCGTGATCTTCTGCATGCCCCAGTCATCCAGGATCAGCAGGTTGGTCTTCAGCAACTGGTTCATCAGCCGACCGTAGCTACCATCACCGTGCGCGATGCGCACCTGCTCGAACAGGCGCGGCACTCGCAGGTAGCGCACCGAGAGGCCTTGCCGGCAGGCCTGATTGCCCAGGGCACAGGCCAGCCAGGTCTTGCCGCAACCGGTAGGCCCGGTGATGCACAGGTTCAGGGACTGGCGGATCCAGTCGCTGCTCGCCAGGGCCGCCATACGCGAGCGTTCCAGTCCCCGGGGATGACGGTAATCGATGTCTTCGATGCACGCCGGCACGCGCAGGCGGGCGGCCTTGAGCAGCCGGTCCAGCCGACGGTTTTCCCGGTGCAGCACCTCCCGATCCACTAACAGGGCAAGGCGTTCCTCGAACGCCAGGTCGTGGGTTTCCGGTTGGGCGCGTTGTTGTTCCAGGGCATCGCCCATGCCCGTCAGCTTGAGGTGGCGCAAGGTATCGAGGGTGTTGTGCGTTAGCATACGTTTCTCCGGGATCAGTGGTAGTAGTGGGGGCCGCGAACGTTGGTGTGAACCGGCAGCTCGGTCAGTTCCGGTGGCTCCTCGACCAACGGCAGCGGTAACTGATCCAGCCCCTGCTTCAGGATCGAGGTGATGCTCTGGTAACTGGCGGAGTGGATGGCCAGCGCCCGGGCACAGGCCTGCTCCAGGCGATCACGACTGTAGCGCCGACTAAGGTTCAGAAGTCCCAGGCAGGCGCGGTAACCATGTTCCGGATGAGGCCGATCCTTGAGCTGCTTCTGCACCACGCCCAGCGTGCCGGGGCCGATGTCATTGGCCCAGTTCAGGAACCGTCCCGGTGACCAGTTCTGATGGGCCTGGTGCGATTTAGGCATGTGTTCAGTCAGGGTGGCGAAGCGGCCCTTACCATGACGAGGATGTAGCGCCACTCGCTGCCCTTTGTGCATGACCTCCACGGAGGTGTCGGTCACCCGAACGTCCAGCTTCACCCCCACCAGGGCGTGGGGCACGCTGTATAGCCGCTTCTCGATCTCGATGTGATAGTCGATACCCGGCCGTGCCTTACGCCACTCGGCGTAGGTGTAGGGCGTGGCGGGGAGTGGTCGTAGTGCCGGTCGGTCGAGGGCATCGAACAGGCTTTGACGACTCTCTGTCCGTCCTTGGAACGGGCGCTGGTTCAGCGCTGGTAACAACGCGGCGATGGCGGCGTTCAACTCGGCCAGAGAGAAGAACGTCTGGTGCCGTAACCGGGCCAGGATCCAGCGCTCGACCAACAGCACGGCGGCTTCAGCCTTTGCCTTGTCCTTGGGCTTGTAGGGACGCGCGGGCAGCACCGCCGTCTGATAGTGAGCAGCCAGTTCAGCGTAAGTCTCGTTGATCTTCGGGGTGTAACGGTCCGCCTTGGTGACCGCTGCCTTGAGGTTGTCCGGAACCAGCAGTGCCGGCACCCCGCCGAAGAACGTCAGCATCCGTTGGTGGGAGGCGATCCAGTCCGGCAGGCTCTGGCTCCCGGTGGCCTCGGCGAAGGTGTAGCTGGAGGCGCCAAGCACGGCGACAAAGACCTGGGCCTGACGCATCTCTCCGGTGCTCCGGTCCACCACCGGCACGGTCGGTCCGCAGTAATCGATAAAGACCTTCTCGCCGGCCCGGTGAACCTGGCGCATGCTGCGCCGTTGCCGCCCCCGCCAGAGCCGGTAGTGGTGGCAGAATTGGCTGTAGCGGTAGGCCTTGTCGCCGTGGCGTTCCGTGTACTCGGCCCAGAGCAGTTGCAGGGTAACGCCCTTGGTCTTGAGTTCCTGATGAACCTGGAAGTAATCCGGCTCAGCAAAGCGTGAGGGCGGTGCCTTGACGGGGAACAGCCGTGCTTCCAGCCAGGCCTCATCAGCATCCTCGGGCAACGGCCAAGTGATGCCCTTCGCCTGGGCCTGGCTGACGTACTTGCCGACCACGCCTTTGGAGAGACCACAGGCGCGGGCAATGCGGTCGTGGCTCAGGCCTACTTCGTGCTTGAGGCGCAAGACCTCGATGATCTGTCGCATGGAAATCCTCGCAGCCGGCATCCGCACTTCCTCGTGATGAAAAAGAAGGGTATGCCGAATAAAGTTAAAGAATTCCAGCGTGTTGGATGTGATTCCGGGGGAACGTGACCGATGATTCCGGCAACGTGACCGGCGATTCCGGAAAACTGCCCAAAATCGGTCACGATAAAACGGAATGCGCGGTCACCATCATCCAGAACAGACGGTCACGTTCAAACGGAATGGGCGGTCACGATAGGGCGGAATA
>NZ_JAGGDL010000077.1:0-2794 GCF_017653575.1 Pseudoalteromonas sp. K222D | reverse complement strand
GTGGTTGAAAGAGCTGTTTGAATATCCATAAAAAAACCGTAATTAGCGAAACTAATTACGGATTATTCACGATCATTTAGATCGGTCAACCGATCAATTAACCTTAACTGATCGGCATTACGCCAATTGGCGGTTTTTTTGTTGCTTCTAATTTAGAACGAGAAGCTTACTTTAGTATAAATATAACGACCGCGTGGGTTATGAACCCCAGACGCATAACCGTAAAGGTCAGAATCGCCATCACCAATTGCAAAAGGAGGCTCTTCGTCAAACAAGTTATTAATACCTAGTGATAATTTAGCTGACTCAGTGATACGGTACGACGTTTGTAAGTCAACCAACACTTGTGAATCAATCATACGTGATGTATTGCTATCAAAATCTAAGTTACCGTCAAAGTCGATATCAGGTGTGTCTTCAAACTCACCAACATAACTTAAGTTAACATTAGTATTAAAGTCGCCCACTTCCCAGTTAGTTGAGAAAATCCAACGATGCTCAGGGTAACCATATTCACCAGAGTAATCACGGCCATCTTTTTCAAATTTGTTTTGGTAAGCCCATTCTAAATTGAATTTCAATAAACCTAAATCATCCAATGAATGATTGTAATTTGCTGAAAAGTCGATGCCAGATACTTCTTGTGAAGAGACGTTTTCAAATGTGCTATAGATTTTTTGAATTGAACCTAAGCTTTCACCATTAGTAGGCGGTAAGCGAACACATACAGTACTGTTTTGGTTACCACACTCGGCAGCATAAATTGGACCAAACTCTTGTTCGTCAATTTTATTATCCTGTGTAATGCTCCACACATCAACACTTAAACCAAACTCTGCGCTAGGGGCCCAAATGAAGCCGACGTTCCAAGATTCAGACTCTTCAGGTTGTAAGTCTGCATTACCAGAGAATTGAATGTTGTAATCAAGTGCCTGACAGTCTAAGCCCGTTTGTTGACAGCGTTGAGTATCAATAAAGAACTGACTTTTTTCTGATGGACCTAGGCCAACTTGTGCTAAAGAGGGGGCTCTAAATCCTTGTGCCCATGAGCCACGAACCGTGATTTCATCACTAGGTGCCCAGCGAAGTGCAACTTTTGGATTGGTAGTTGTGCCAAAGTCACTGTAGTCATCGTGACGTCCAGCAAGTTGCAATTCTAATGTATCAGCTAGTGGAATTGAAAATTCAACATAAGCAGCATATTGATCGCGCGATGCTGCGGCTGATACAGCTTCAGTACCAAAAATTAAACCGCGACGGAACTGATCATCAGGGATATCTGTAACGTCTTCTTCGCGGTACTCAATACCGGCTGCCATCATCACCACATCGTCGCCAAAGCTAAATGCTTCACCGCTAATGTTTGCGTCAAATGAGGTCATATGTGACTCACCTTGACGTACTAAGCTAGTAGTGATTCTGTCGATTACTACAGGATCGTTATAAGTGCCGCCAAATGGGTTGTAATTACCGGCATCTATTTCTTGTTGTAAAAAGTCGGTACGCACCCAGCCTTGTGAGCGATCGCCAGTTTGCATTGATTTACTACGACCTTTTTGTACTGCTGTCTCCCAGCTCCAGTCGTTAAACTCGCCCCGTAAACCCGCTACAAAACGCATCGTATCTGATTCAATATCCCATTGGCGAGCACCGGCATCAACCGTTCTGTAACGGCCAATATCTATATCTTTACCAAATGGGTTATTAGGATGATTTGCTGGTACAGTAAGCCCTGCATCTTCATCTAGCGGGGTTGGCGCACCCATAGCCACAGAGCTATTGTGTTGTACTGCCATTTCTAAAAATGCGGTAATACCATTATCAAAATTATACTCAAACTGCGAAATAGCCCCAATACGTTCAGATGCTGGTGCAATATAGCCGTATGGGCCGTAATCGAACAAACAGCTGCCACTGGCAGTTGCGCTATCGGCTGGACAAGCAGGGTCAATGGTTTTTACACCATCAACGTAAAAGTAACCAGGGAAGCCACGTGATGAACGAAAGTCCTCACCACCTAAAGCTCTTTGATCTGCAGTGCCTAAACTGCCCATTTCACTTGACGATAAAGAGGTGTTTTTAAAGTAGTCAATAATAACGGAAGCACTGCTTTTTTCGTTACTTGTACCCCAAACGATGCTGGCTGATGTTTCTTCGTAATTAGGACCGTCAGTGCCACCGTAGCCTAAGTTTACTTCAATACCATCAATATCTTTTTTCAAGATAACGTTAACTACACCCGCAACAGCATCAGAGCCATAAATAGCCGATGCACCATCTTTTAAAATGTCGATACGTTCAATCGCTGAAACAGGAATACTGTTAATATCAACAAATGAGTTAGTAATACCTTCAGCGAATGCACTAATAGCAACACGGCGGCCATTAATAAGTACTAAAGTTGCGTCAGCACCTAGGCCACGTAAACTTACCGCTGCAGAACCATTTGCAGTAGAGTCTTGGTTATTACCACGGGTAGAGAAAGTACCGCTACCTGCAACAGGCATTCTTTCAAGCAACTGCTGTAGGTTGTCATAACCCATGTTATCAATATCGGCTCTACTGATAGATTGAACCGGAGAAGGGCCTTCCATATCAGAACGTTTAATACGAGAGCCCGTTACTTCAATGCGTTCTACTTTTTTCACTTCATCAGCGGCGTATGTTGTTGTTGTAAAGCCAGCTGTTAATGCCAAAGTAGCCCCTGCAATTAAGCTCTGTCTCTTGATCACATCTCCTGTTGTTGCGCTTGCATGAATCGAGCGCCTTCTAGTAGTTGGCTCAGTGAAAACCA
>NZ_JAGGDL010000076.1:0-4155 GCF_017653575.1 Pseudoalteromonas sp. K222D | reverse complement strand
ATAAGAGCAAATAAAATTCGGTGTCAACCGGCCAAGATAATTGACGCGGAACCGGCCAAGTTAATTGACGCTAGATACTAAATGAAAGCCTTGGTAATTTAAGTAAGCTCAAACGCTTTGCATATCACCCTAATTTAATGGGGCTGTTTAAAACGCAGTTAAACTATGTGTTTACTCATTGTACAACTGAAGAAGAAACATTAAATGATGAGCAAATAGTGTATGTACATTGCCAAGATATGCGAGTGTTTGATGCCGAGGCAATGGCTAACCCGTATATTCAAGGTATGCCGTCACTTACAGCTTTAAATGGGCTTGCTCATAATTTTGAGCGTAAGCTAAAAAACTTTATAGATCCTTCAATTAAGTGTATTGGCAGTGCTATTTGCATTGAAAACTATCAGCTACATACGGGTAAACCATTACCTGAACCAAGTAAGTTAAAACAAGTTACAGGGCGTAGTAATGTAATAAGATCAGGAATTATCGATAAACCTAAATGCGACATAACACTCGATTTAATATTTAGGCTTTTTGTACCAAATACTGAGCTGTTAGATAAGTTAAATAGTCAGCTTATAAAGCCCGCACTACCATCTTCATTTGCAGGCGGGACTATGCATCCACCCTCGTTATACCAAAGTATAGATTGGTGTCATGTGCATACTAAACCGAGTGAGCTGTTTAAAAACCTTAAAGCAAAATCGTCAAATGGCAGTTGGTTGTACCCTTCAAAAAAAGTAGTTAAAAGCTTTGAACAATTGATAGATGCGCTTAACGGTAACTTTAATTTAAGGCCCGCTGCAATTGGCTTTGCTGCGCTTGAAGAACCCGTAAAGCGAGATGCAGCATTACATGAATACCATTGTTATGCTGAACCCGTAATTGGGTTGTTAGAGTGTGTTAGTAATACATCAGTAAAGTACGCTGGGGCTAAGCAGTTCTTTCATGACGCATTTTGGGTTATGGATGTTCAAAAAGAGTCTATGCTTATGAAAAAGTCTAAGTTTGAGTATGAATAATGCAATTACCTCGGCACTTAAGTTACACGCGTTCGCTTTCACCCAGTAAAGCGGTGTTTTTTTATAAAACACCAGCGTCTGATTTTGAACCGCTACAAATAGAGCAAAATAAATTAGTTGGGCAAAAGTCAGGGTTTGGTGATGCGTATCAAAAGCAAAATGAGGCTAAAAACTTAGCGCCACAAGATCTCGCTTTTGGGAACCCACAAACAATTGATGTGTGCTACGTGCCTCCAACAGTAAATGAGCTATTTTGTCGTTTTTCACTCAGGGTTGAGGCCAATAGTATTGAGCCTCATGTTTGTGATGACCCTAAAGTTATTTATTGGTTAAAACGGTTTTTCGAAACCTATAAAAAGAACAATGGCCTTAATGAAGTTGCAACGCGCTATGCTAAAAATATACTGATGGGCAACTGGCTTTGGCGTAATCGTCAATCACCGAATGTTGATATTGAAATACTTACTGAACATGCAGCCCCGATCATCGTTGAAGGTATACAAAAGCTAAAGTGGCAGGGCAATTGGCAAAATAATCAAACAGCACTAATAACATTATCAGAAATTATTCAAGAAGGGCTTAGCAACCCTCAAAGCTACTGCTATTTAGATATAACCGCCAAAATTAAAAATGCATTTAGCCAGGAGGTTCACCCAAGTCAAAAGTTTGTAGATGCTGTTGAACAGGGCATGTCATCTAAACAACTTGCGTACACCCAAGTGGGCGATAAAAAAGCAGCAAGTTTAAACTCACAAAAAGTAGGGGCTGCTATCCAAACTATCGATGATTGGTACGAGGGAGGCTACAAACCTTTACGCACTCACGAGTATGGCGCAGATAAGCAAATATTAGTTGCACACAGAACACCTAAGAGCCATTCAGACTTTTATTCATTACTCCCGCGCATTGCTTTGCATATTAAACACATGGAAAAGCATGGTTTAGAGCAAGGTGAAGAATCAGACGCAGTTCACTTTATTGCGGCAGTGCTGATCAAAGGTGGCTTGTTTCAAAGGAGTAAAGGTTGAAGCGCTATTATTTTACTATTACTTATTTACCTAAAAATTGTGATGTAAGCCTTCTTGCTGGGCGTTGTATTGGTATTTTGCATGGGTTTATGAGTTCACGCGAAATAAGTAATATTGGTGTGTGCTTTCCTAAATGGAATGAGCAAACAATAGGTAATGAAGTAGCGTTTGTATCGACAGATAAGAAGCAATTAATCAATCTATCTCAGCAAAGCTATTTTGAGATGATGGCTCATGATAAGTTATTTGGCTTATCAAAAATACTCGAAGTACCAGTAAACCAAAGCGAAGTCATGTTTGTTCGCAACCAATCAGTAGCCAAAGCATTTGTTGGCGAAAAGCAAAGACGGTTAAAGCGCGCTAAAAAACGAGCTGAAGCCAGAGGCGAGGTTTACAACCCAGAGTATCAATTTGAGGAAAAAGTCATAGGCCACTTTCATTCAATACCCGTATCAAGCAAAGGCAGCGGCCAAAGTTATGTTCTGCATATACAAAAAATTGAAAAAGCTGAACCCATAAATAATCATTTTAACAATTATGGCTTTGCTACAAATCAAACATTTCAAGGCACGGTTGCTTCTTTAAAGGCCCTTTAAAAATAGCCATATAAAATTAAAAATACTATCAATAAGTTATGCAACTAGGTAAAAGTAAGTGTAAATCATATAAAAATCACTTAACAGTTTGGTGTTTATAGAAATATATACTATTTTTTATAATGAACTGCCGAGTAGGCAGCTGGAAATTCTAAGCTACGTATTATTGGCTGGTGGGCAAGTGAACTGCCGAGTAGGCAGCTGAAGTTAGGCCAGGAAGTAAACAACCACAACTTGTGACTTTTAACTGCCGAAAAGGCAGAGGCTAAATAAAAAGAGCCCAGCAAACGCTGGGGTCTTTTGTATACTTAACAAAAAGACAGTTATTTGATCTATGTAGATTAATAATAGAATATGGACTGGTGTGCATCATATGTTAGGGAAAGTCAGTGGTGAGGGAGTTGTTACCTAAATTGGTTTACGAGTTTTATGCTAAGGTTAAAAAATGTGCCTACGACACATCTAAACCTTTACAGTTTATTTCTTCTGAATTTCCTATCATGCAATGTCAATGTGCATCCTATTTACTCGCATTCCATATATTCGAAAATACCACTTATACGGGTATTGACTTGGTAACAGGGTATGTTTCTGATTGGGAAGGAGACGAAATCAGCCATTGTTGGCTAGAGGTTGACGGGGTCTTGCTAGATATCACCTCGGATCAGTACAACATTCTAAATGAAAGTGAGTTACACAGCTCAATAATAAATTGCCGACCTTTTTCTCCTGTATATTGTATAGATATAGATTTGTCACTTCATTATTGTTTGTTTACCGAAAAATCCCGAGAAAAATTGGATAGGGAATTCAGCCTATTTACTCCTGACGGCTTTACAGAATGGAAGGCAGAATACTTAGTAGTACTTGATACATGACCAGGCTCTATTGCTGCTTTACTCAGAAAAATTAGCGAAACTTGCATCTTACTCTATAAAAATTATTTCAAAATAATAAATAGCTCATTAATAGCAATATCTTAAGTTATTTGGTAAAACTATATAAAGAATAAAATGAGCGCTATTTAAGCTGAGGTATACTCGATTCACGCATCATAAAATAATGTTTGAGAAACGGCAACTATAACCAATTCGATCTAACTATCAAACTCAGGAAGGAATATGAGACTAATAAGAGCTAGAGTAGAAAACTATCGCAGTGTGATAGATTCAGGGGAGTTTGATATTGAATCTCTGAAAACTATATTAGTTGGTCCCAATGAATCTGGAAAAACTGTTCTCCTTCGAGCTCTCCAGCAGCTGAATAGACCTGATGGTGTAGAAGGATTTGATGCTCTTAGGGATTACCCTCGCTCAAAGTATAATGAAATTACAACCAAGCAAGTTAGTCCGGAAGACGTTACAGTAGTTACAGGGTATTTTGAACTTGAAAATGATGATAAGGCGCTGATTCCAGTTGAATATCACCAGTGTGCGTAATACCATGATGCCGATCGCTCAATACCATTCAAGCCGATCACTTTTTTGTCTGTCAGTAGACCTCAGTAAA
>NZ_JAGGDL010000075.1:0-4238 GCF_017653575.1 Pseudoalteromonas sp. K222D | reverse complement strand
TTGTTCGGCGGGGAAGCGTCGTTTGCGTACTGAGGCTCTTCCTGTTTGGGTAACAGCTTCTTCAATCCACTCAAGGGGAATGTGCTTAGTGAACGAATCAATATCACGATCTTGGCAAAACTCGGTAGTAAGGTGTAATTCTTTAATAAATTCAGACATAAAAATAGGCCACAACTTCTGTTGTAGCCTGTTATGAAGCCTCTGAAAGATCGTTCAATTAGCTTAAACGATCTGCATTAAGCGCCTCATAGCCTCTTTGTGAGTTAATTACTTAAAAAGCGATTGCTCACAGGTCAAAGCCCAAGCTCGCAACTCGAAACGCAAATAACAAGCACAAAAAAACGGCGCTAAAGTTAGCACCGTTTTTATTTAATATTTAAATAGAGTATTTAAAAGGTGTTATTACGCTACTTTTTTCTCTTCACAACTGGCTAGGTATTCGTCAAACGAGCCTTGAAAGTCGATTACTTGTTTATCTTTAATATCAATAATACGCGTAGCAAGTGACGATACAAACTCACGGTCATGGCTTACAAAAATAAGCGTACCTTGAAAGTCTTTTAACGCATTGTTAAGTGCTTCAATGGCTTCCATATCCATGTGGTTTGTAGGCTCGTCCATTACTAGTACGTTAACGTCTTGCATCATTAACTTACCAAATAACAAACGGTTTTTTTCACCACCTGAACAGTTACGCGCTTTTTTGTTTGAATCGTCTGCTGTAAACAACAAACGGCCTAACATGCCACGTACCATTAAATCGTTGTGCTTAGCGGTGCGCCACTGCGACATCCAATCAAACAAGGTTAAGTCGTTATCAAAATCTTTAGTGCTGTCTTGCGGGCAATAACCAAAAGTAGCATTTTCAGACCACTTAACTTCGCCCTCTAAGCTTTTAAGCTCGTCTACTAAACAGCGTAAAAAGGTAGTTTTACCCACACCATTTTCGCCAATTACCGCAAGCTTAGCGCCGGCTTCAAGTAATAAGTCGCCGCCAGAGAACAACATTTCGCCATCAAAGCCATGGCCAATTTTGTTAACTTCAAGCGCTTGGCGATACATTTTTTTACCTTCGTCAAAGCTTAGCGAAGGGCTCATACGGCTTGACGATTTAACTTCATCAAGTTTAATTTTATCCATTTTTTTAGCACGCGAACTTGCTTGTTTCGCTTTAGATGCGTTAGCACCAAAACGGTTTACAAAGTCTTGTAGTTCGTCAATTTCAGCGCTCTTTTTCGCGTTTTCAGCAAGTAATTGCTCACGTTGTAGGCCAGCAGCTTCTAAAAATTTCTCGTAGTTACCAGGGTAAATACGCAGCTCGCCGTAATCAATGTCGGCCATGTGTGTACATACCGAGTTTAAAAAGTGACGGTCATGCGAAATAATAATCATGGTACATTTACGCTTGTTAAGCTCGTTAGCAAGCCAGGTAATTGTATGAATATCCAAGTTATTGGTAGGTTCATCGAGTAGCAAAATATCAGGGTTTGCAAACAACGCCTGTGCTAAAAGCACACGTAGTTTCCAGCCTGGCGCTACGTTTGCCATTAAGCCATAATGAAATTCTTTATCGATACCCGCTTCTAGCAAAATTTCTTCAGCGCGGCTTTCTGCCGTGTAACCGTCCATTTCTGCAAATACGCTTTCTAGCTCAGCTACTTTCATGCCATCGTCTTCGCTCATTTCTGGCAAAGAGTAAATACGTTCGCGCTCTTGCTTTACTTTCCAAAGCTCCACGTCGCCCATAATTACAGCGTCAACTACGCTAAATTCTTCAAATGCAAACTGGTCTTGGCTTAGGTTACCTACTTTTAACCCAGGAGTAATAGATACATTACCGGCACTTGGCACAAGTGCCCCGCTTAAAATTTTCATGAAAGTCGACTTGCCGCAGCCGTTAGCGCCAATTAAACCGTAACGGTTACCGTTACCAAATTTAGCTGAAATGTTTTCAAACAACGGCTCTGCGCCAAACTGCATCGTGATATTTGCGGTGGAGATCAAAAAAATGTAATCCTAGAAAAAGTACTGACAGGGATAGGCTGCAGCAAAACGCCACAAACAAGCACCAGACAATAGGGTAAATTAGCTGGCGAATTATACAGATCCAAAGCCAAAGATGAAAGGTAAAAGAAACTTAAAAAATAGCCAGTAGGGCAAGAGCAGGTTTTAGGTGTCAGGCTTGAGGTTTTAGGTAAAAATTAACCAAGGTTAATGTACAAGAGTAGCGGGAGTTTACTTCGCGCTTTTGTTTTAGGAATTCAATAACTCAACAAATAATATTGTTGCCAACTCAATGAATAGGTAGACTAAAATTAAATACATCATTGACGGAACAGGTTATGTCGCCAGCTAAAATACGAAATGACGTTATAAAACTCAGTAAACTAAGTACTAAAAAACCTGATTACTACTTTATTCAAGGTTATTTAATCGGGTTAGGTGTATTACCACAAATACTTACTCCTACAGAGTGGCAACCAGATCTATTTGGGGAAATAAATGTTCAAAATGAAACAGAGCTCAAATATTTAGAAAGCTTAATGACACTTTACAACCAGAGTATGGACAAAGTAATTCAAAATGACTTAAAAATGCCAGCTAAGTGCAGCTTGTCCAAGCAAGACTACCGTGAATCACTTAAGTCAAATATGCCCTTACCAAACTACTGTAAAGGGGTTTTACAGGCACTTAAACATATAAATAAACGCACCCTAGATAAAGAGCAAAAATATGCTTTTGATAATATAAATCGGGTTTTAAAAGCTTTTTCTAATGAAACAGCAGCAGCAAAAGAATTTGGGGAGTTTGCCCAATATAACGCCCAAGAATATAAACGTAACTATGTTTATTTTATGGCTGATGCTATTTTTGAGCTTAGGTTTAATAACGACCTTACTTTAAGCGATGAAGATGAGGTTGAATTTAACAACAGCTTTTTAGATGAAGAACCAGATGAATTGGATCAGCTTGATGAACTACTTGAACTGGTACTCGCCGATACAGAACTAACAGCACTTGAGCCAATACAGATGCTTTTAGAGGTTATGGAAGGGCTCATAACAAAGCAATATATTAAAGACAACACCGGGCACTTTTGGGGCTTGCACGAAACCCGCCCTTATATGATGCTGCGTGCGCATCGTGCAAAAATACACGCGCTGCATGGTTATACCCAAAAAGCACAATCAGAACTCGAAGATCTATTAAAGCTAAACCCAAACGATAATCAAGCAAACCGCTTTTTATTAATGAACTGCCTAATCATAAACAAAGAGTGGGAGAAGTTAGACGCTCTATTGGCCGACTTTGATTTTCAAGAACTACACACAACAGCAAGCCTAGCGCTAAGTGCTTTTGTAAAGCATGGCGATTCAAAACCAGCTAACGATTACAAAAAAATGCTTAAACAACAGAGTAAACATTTTGTAAAAATACTCACCGGGCAAGAAAAACTTAAAGAACAGCCGCTATATTACAGCCCAGGCAGCAAAGAAGAGGTAGGTGTTTACCTTGATTCATTAGGTAAGCAGGCATGGATTTCGGTTCCGGCGAGTCTTTTTTGGTTAAGAAAAAAGTAGGTAAAAAACGTTTAGCGTGATTTATATCGCGCTAAACATAACGCAGATTCAATTTGAAGTGCATAACCGCTTTTTAAGTTTTTATTCAATAGTAGAAATTACGCTTGTTAAACGTGCAATATCAATGTCGCTTGTGCTTGCAAAGCGCAGTGCTTGAAATAATAAATTTCAAGCCCGTCAATAAACACATAGCATTCAGAAGTCATCGTTAATCACCTGTGTTTTGTTTGTTTTACGCTGGCGTGCATTATAGCCACCCACATCGGCAGCAAGTTCATTTATTTCATCAAGTAAACTACCTTGAAGCTTCAGCACCACTAAGGCCTCAAATAAAATATCGCTTTTTACAACCTCACCTTGCTCTAGCTTTTGTACGGTGGAACGCGATACACCAATCATTTTGGCAAAGGTACTTTGAGTGTAATGTAGTGTTCGGTGTTGGCGAATTAAATCCCCGATTCGCTGAGCGATTTTTAATGCTTGTTCAGATCTCTTGACATCCTCCACCACCTCGCCAAGCGCCTGAACAAGTTCAGGGAAGGAGGGGGATTCCGATTAGTTTAAAACCATCGGGGCCTTGTGATCACTCATAAGGCAAGTTCCTGCTTCAACAAGCTGACTAATGTCAATCTCTCCACAGGCTAGAACGCGATGACC
>NZ_JAGGDL010000074.1:0-4867 GCF_017653575.1 Pseudoalteromonas sp. K222D | reverse complement strand
TTGGATGATGAGCATGCTTCGTTCAACAAAGTATTTATACGATACAAGCAACGTAACGTATAAATACTAAGACGTTAGGTTTTTTCACAAGTAAGGTGTTCTCTTGACTCAAAAGTTTTTTCAAAAAGAAGGTGTCCAAACTACATTGATTGCTGGGATTTTCCTTGTTATTGGTAGTGTAGGTACGGCATATGTAAATAAAGAGAGTGAACCGCCAAAGCAAATTGTTTATAACATTGGCAATGCAAGTGAAAATATTGGACAGTATTGGAAGCACTTAAACTTTTCCTTTTTAAGAGAGGAATTCGTCAACCCTAGAATTGTTGAAGAGCTTCTAGGCTGGATTAGCGATTCATCCGAAACAACTTCTTCAATTGATTTAGTTTCAGCAAATAAAAGTAACAGGTTTAATGTTGAAATAGAGCACCGAAAAGTTAATGGTAAAAATTTAGTTGGTTACACTCGAAATAAAGGTGAAGGATCTTTCTTCTATGAATATATAGGCACTTCACCATCTGGGATTCATATGATCTTATGCATAGATCATGGCGGTGGGTCAGGTGTTTTCATGAGTGTAATGTTATTATCATTACGAGCTGACAATACTTTAGAGGGATCATCTCAAGGGGTTACCACTAGAGAAAGAGTGCATTTACACTCGGTTGGAACAATTGTTTTGGGTGATAGGTATTCAGGTGAAATAACTTATCAAAATGAAACATTAACTGTAGGTGAAGACCTTAGCCCAAAGAAGTACGGTCTTTGGACTTCCGAACAAAAATTTAATATTAACTAGAACTCAAAAAGCCTAACAAGCTGTTAAACAAGGACAAAAAACAGTTGGTTTTGCTCCTTCGTCGCTAATTTTAACCAACTATTTTTTGCCTGTTAACAGGGCGTTATATGCTAATAAAAATAAGCTTTAAATAAAGTGCTTTCTAGTGCGTAGTTTTCCGCTAAAACTAGTTAGCATCAGCATTAATAAGCATTGCCGTTTTTACCTTTTTCAAAGGTGGCAACGCTATTAATTTTGTTCAACCTTTCGTGTGTAGCGTAAAAGTTCACGGCTAGGTTTTTATATTACGGGTGACTTAAATTCGTGCAGTGTTTGGCTACAACCACCGCTGCATATAACAAGTTGCTCAAACGGACAAATTACAGTTGGTTGGCGCTTCGCGCATTATAACCAACAATAATTTGCCCCTTAGCAAAGCGTTAGTTTTATTTCATTATTACTCTATATCCGAGTGTAAGAGAAAATATCTATAGGAAGTTATATGCTTTTTAAAACATTCTTGAGGATTTTTGGTTCTAGAAGTGTAATGTTTTCTTTTGGATCTATTGTTGTCATCTCTTTATTGGGCATAATTCATTTAGCTCTTTCTTTTTGTAATAATAACTTCAATTGGTTAGGGGCGTTCGGTGCATTATTAACAGTCTATTCTCTATTGTTAGGATTCACGCATTCTGTCTACCCTGACTTCGAAAAAGACTCCGAGGATCCTGTGTTAAATAAGGGTCACCAATGGGTTGAGCTTCCAACGGTAAAGGGCGCATTGGCTGACGTAGTGTCAGAAGAATATGCGAAAAAGACAAATAGTGAACACCGAGAGGCAATAGCTAATAAATATAAATCGTTGGTTAATATTTATTACATATCTATATTGGGCACCATTTTGTGGGCTTACTCTGGTTTTATTAAAATATAAAACTAACAAGCGCATTAAATCTGACGTCACACATTGTCCGATTTTTTGCTTAAAAGAAAAGGGCGCAAAAAAGCGTCCAACATGCTCCGCAGCTTATGCGGGCGTTATATTTCAAGGAAGTTGTATTGGATGCTCGGCAGAAAAATGAAATCATTCATTTCCAGAGGGTTATGATGTCTTTAATCGATATTAGGTATACGAAAGACTTGATAAATGAAACGACTCAATCTGATATTAATGAAAATATTCAAAGATCATTCCATGAATCTGTAATTATCTCTTATAGCAGGCCTTTTAGCGGAAATGACTCTGTGGACTTGCGTACGGGCTTCTTAAAGCACTTTACCCCTTCGCAGAAAGATATGCATAATCGAGTTATAAAAACATTAAGAAATCAAGTTGTTGCTCACTCGGACTCTAAAGCTTATGGAGTTAATTTTAGTATAACTGAAATAGATGGCATCAAATGGGTTTGGCCTTTAATGACTAAAATTCCACACTTACTAGATAAAAGTGATCTCAAACTTATTAATGAAAATTGCCAAATAATAGAATCGTGGCTATTTGAAGAGCAAACAAGAATAAAGAACTTCTTGCCTTGTGGTAGCTATTGAAATATAACAAGAAAATTAAGCGGGACTGCTAACAGTTGGCTAGGTTTCGCTCCGCTTCACATTTTAGCCAACTATTAATCAGCCCCTTATTTGGGCGTTATGTGTAAAGGAGAGTATCTACGATGGATCGTCAATCACGTAAATTCAAAATATTTGCTGCAATAATTACTATCCCACTATTTGCAGTACTCTTATTCGGATACAGCTTTGTTATCTTTATGTATGCTGATGGACTAAGCGATATTAAGTATTACTTCTTACTCGGTTTAGGTTTTATCGGTATTCTCTTATGGGCTAAAATGTCCGTGAACACGGTTAAAGAAATAAAATTGCTTAAGGTGTAATTTACACATAACAAGCAAATAAATCAGGACAAATAACAGTTGGTTTTTGCTCCTGCGTCGCTGGTTTTAACCAACTGATATTTGCCCATTATTTGGGCGTTAGGCATTTAGTGAGTCAATTATGCTCGTTGATAATATCGAAATAGAAGATATAAACCCAATACCTCCCATTGAAGATAAAGATCAAAAAGAGGTATTTGCATTTTATGGCTTAGCTTCCTATACAGGTCAATGCTTAGAAAAAGGTATGGTCAACTTTGCTATGGCATACCGATTACTTGATGAATCGGCATTAACAGAGCAAGAGTGGTCAGATATATATGATCACTTAAACAAGCAAACCTTTGGTAGGCTACTAAATCAAATTAAATCTAAAATTGAAATCCCCATTAAAATAGAAGAAAGGCTCAATCTATCACTGAAAAAACGTAATTGGCTAGCTCATGATTTCTTCTATGATTATGCTACTCACTTTTATGACCCTACAAGTGATGGCATTGTTGTTATGCTTAAGGAGCTTCAAGATATGATTTATTTATTTCAAGTTACAGACCGATTAATTGACACTATTTACTTAAAAGTATGGGAAAAATTTGGTGTAACAGAAGAATGGATACAAAAAGAGATGGAAGAACAATACCAAGAATACCTATCAGTTAAAAATGCCTAACAAACGCATTAATAATGGACGTCTTACGCTTGGCTGACGCTCATTCTTCGCTAATTATAGCCAAGCTAATCCGCCCATTATGCGGGCGTTAGCAATCAATGAAGTATCTTTAGCAGAACTCGAATTAAAAGGATGTTACAAATTAATGTTAAACACTGAAAATATTAGCGATATAAATAAAAAAAAAGAACATGTGCATGGTAATCAAGAAGATCACGTGGTCGATGCTGAATTCGAAAATGTTGATGAGGCAGATGATAAAGAAAAAGATTCTGGAATAAAGATAAAACGCCCTAAAGACTGGCGCAGTAAATCATATAAAGAATTAAAAGAAGAAGTTAGAAAGCAGTTTGTAGAGCAAGGGCATGACGATGTACCTGATGATATTGTTGAACAGATCGTAGATGATATAACTAAAGATGTAGCGAAAAGAAAAATTCGCCAAAATGTTTTTTCATTTGTAAGGCTTACGTTAGTTGCAAGTATTAGTGTATTAACACTAAGTGTTTTTATGTTGATATTTCAAACTTCAGATAAATTTATTAGCAAAGAAGAGTTACAAATAGATATCACTAATGCGATTAATAAAGACATTAAATTAGATGATTTAAAAATGGTCTATCGCAAACAATCTTCTGTTTACTCCAATTCGTTATGGCCAATAGTTAAACCTCATTTATTCTATGAAAAATCTTCTTTAACACTTATTACGGTCCTAGAAGATATTAAATCTAAGCATTTAATAAAGAACTCGGAATTAGTAGAATCTGATAATAAAGAACTGAAAATAATAGATGCAATGACATCTGAATATAATAAAATCAACCCTTTTGATGGGCTGGACGAACAGGATATTAGAGATTTTAAAAACATTTCCTCTAGCTTGTCCGTGGAAGCATATGAAAAAATTAATGATGAAATTTTTAGCTTAACGTCTTCTCTTAAAGTAAAGAATAACTTGATAAACCAATACTTAAATAGTAGTAATTTAAGCTTATATATTTCATTGTCTGCATTTATTTTCTCTGTTCTTGTAACCCTTTGGCAATTACTCTCTTCACGCAGATCTAGCCAAAAACAATTAGTTGCCGAAGCAATCAAAGAACATGAGAAGAGTATTCAAAAATAATTGCTAACAAGTCGTTTAAACGGAATAAAAACAGTTCATCATTTTTGCAAAAAAGACCGCAAAAATACTGCCCTATTTTTATCAGCTTAACGAGGCGTTATGTTTCATTCGAGTAAGGTTAATCAATGGACGATATGTCAAAAGAAGTAAGTGAACTAGAAAGATTGTTAGGTTTGCCTGACGACTTCTATCAAGGCTTGCTAAAGGAAGATGATTGGTCATTTATTATAAAATTAAGTGCAGTTTTTGAGGCTGCCGGCACTCAAGCACTTGCCGCAAAATTACAACATAAAGAAATAGAAGATTCATTTGCTCAATTAGATCGTAAGCGCGTAATTAGCCCCACATACCAATGTTAATGGCACCTATGCATAATTTACTCAGCATATTAACCTGAGGTA
>NZ_JAGGDL010000073.1:0-4870 GCF_017653575.1 Pseudoalteromonas sp. K222D | reverse complement strand
TTTACTGAGGTCTACTGACAGACAAAAAAGTGATCGGCTTGAATGGTATTGAGCGATCGGCATCATGGTATTACGCATCAGTTAAGAAGGGAGCTCTTGAGCAATATCAGCTTTTCCTAAAAGGTAAGGGTCACAATCTTGATTCTAGGGTGCTAATGATCTATGAAGAGCGCCTACCCTCTGCAATTAAAGATAGAATAATACAAAGTAGTAGCCAAGAGCTTCGTGAAGTTAATAAAGAGCTTTCTCACTTTTTATATGCAGAGTGCCTCTATCCAACACCGCATGCGTTTAGGCACATGTGGGCTGAAGCTGTCTTTAGACGATTCGATGGAGATGCAGGGTGGATGATCAGAAGTAATTTTAAACATATTTCGGAATCCATGTGGGTCGCTTATATTGCAAACAAAGCCGACGTAAACATTCATCAGCAATTGAAAATAAATATCGCTAGCTCGCTCATGAAGAACTGGCTAAGGAATAAAGGTGCCAATACATCTGGAAGATATCACACCTTTTTAAAAAGGTTATTTAAAAATACTTCTATCACATCGTTTCAAGAAGCCGATTCATTAATTGATAAGATCTCAGAAACAGATGTTATTTCTGTCAAAGCCAACCCGTGGGGATATTGCATTAACCGTTATTCAACTACATCTTTTGCAAAATGTGCTGAAGATGGAGAAGCAAAACCTAGAAACGCCAAACCTGACCTTTGTCTAGGCTGTATTAATTTTATGACAGATAGAACAAATGTCGATTACATAATCGAACAGTCATGGCAACACATTGACCTACTGCGTTCAGGTTATATCGAGGACATACCCAAGCAGTTCGTTGATACATCTATTGCATTCATTTCAAATGCGAAAAAAAGAATTGCAGAATTATCTCCCGACCACAAGGTTTTAAGGATATATAACGAAATATTGCATAGCTTATCCAATAAATTAAGGAGTTAAATATGAATTACTTTAAAGAGATGGCAGAAGAAGCCGAGCAAAAAAAAATAGTCGAGGAACTTCCTTGTTGGGTAAATAAAAATAACGCGTCTTTTGTAGCATTTAATGAGACGGAACGCCTTAGAACGGAGAGGCTTATGTTTATCAATAAACACACCAAAACTATAAATTTCCGATCTAAGAAAAGTTATCAAATCTCAGGGCGGGAAGTTGCTCGCGCTGTTGGTATTGCTGCGTCAACCCTACTCACAACTTCAACTTACTCAGTTAAATATTCTAAATACTTAGAAAGAATAAATACTGAACTTGAAGAAAAAAAGACTCAGCGCATAGCAAAAACAACTAAGTCTAAGAGTCGAGGTCCAATAGCTAGGAATAAAGATGAACTAGTTGAAGAAGTCAAAAGGCTTGATGCAAAACTCAAAACTCTGGAGACAAAGAATGTAATTGAGCAAGTGGAACAGGCAATTAACATGCTTCACCCTGAAATTGCGAATATCTTAATACTCAACCAAACGAGAAAGACTGCAAATATTTCACATATAAAACCTAAAAATAAATAAAATATTTCTTTGTAGGTTAATAATGATTGCGATAACAGGTTTTAATTATCTATTTAGAGTAAACATTCAATCTATAAACACCATGATTATATTCGAGGAACACTCCATTGAGAAGTAGCAGAAAACTGTCATAAGCTACTATTCGTAGATGCACGATTGCATTAATGACCGTTATATATAGGTATTCTGATTCATTAGCTTAAAAATGAAGAAACTTATTATAACGAAAGATCTGTAAAAGCTGAAACTACTATGAAGTTTCGTCGTTGATATAAAATCACAGATGAGAAAACATTTATATGGTACGAACAAACAATATAAGTTCAGTTTTATTAAGTAGTTTCACTATTATAATTTTCTATTACTTTATTTAAGGTATATATATGCTTTTCTAGCTTTTCAATTTTTGTATTTATAGCTGAATAGGATAAAAGCAGTTCATCTTTTATTTTTGGCTGTAATTTCCATATATCGTCGTATGTATCCAATATATGACAGCACTCTAATAAATCAGTTTTAAAATTTCGTAACTGGTTTCGGCACTCAGATATAAAGCTATCTCTCATATCTTCTTCCGCAACTTTGAATGGATAAGCAGAGCAGAAAAGCTCTGTTTTAGAAAAAACTACGCCCCTTTGATTTTCAGATATAAGTAACAAATCCTTTTTAACTAGATCATATAATTGTAATTCAATATTTTTTTTCACATAGGTAACGCTAATCATTTGTGATTTAGATAGAGCAATATACCCAGCGAGAGCTTCTAAAACTGTAAAATTATTGATATTACTCATACGAATAAAGCTTTTCAGTAAAGGTTCAAGCATCATTATGTGGTTCTCGTCATTAATTATATTAAAATATGACTTATAAGTCATATTTTATGTACTATAATACATATGTAATGGTTCTGCAATATGGGAGGATATCCAATTTAATAATTAGGTATATCAGATGCAGCCTGTTTTGAAATTAATAGGTATGAATATAAAGTTAGCACGAATTAAGCATGGGTTTAGTCAGGCCGAACTAGCACATAAATTAGGGGTTGAGCAAAGCTATATTAGTAGAATAGAGTCAGGTTCTGTTGCTGTATCATGCCAGAAAATTTATGAGGTAATCCATTTGCTTGGATGTGACATGATTGATGTATTTCCTAACGCACAAGAAGTACAGACTCAATTTAATATGAATTAAAATTACAGAGTATTCCAAAATAATTGTTATAAGACCTTGTGCTTAAAGCATTTACGCATCGTCTAGACCCTTTGATATTCCCACCCCTAAAAATGAGTTGTTTCATACAATATGAAACAATCTATTTGCTTTTAACCACAACTATTTTTCTATTGCTCACCTAAAATGGGCTCTGCTGAACCTAATTATTAAAATATAAATTTTATAAATCTATCTCGTTTTTAATTCCATACATGGTGGTTCAGATTATTTAAGACAATTGTCCTAGTACATTTATTGCGTTATGTTGATGGTAGAAATTATATATATTGATGGAGCTATAATGAGTGGCATAGATACTTCAAATGAGATTATTCCATTTGATAAAAAGAAAAATATAATCCTCCGGACATTTTTTAATATTATGGATTCATGGTATATATCACCGACTAATCAAGTGAGTTTACTAGGCTTTGAATGTATAGAAGACCTTATTGAATTAAAGCAACCTACCATGACTTCTCTTACTCCTGACACTTTAATACGAATATCATATATTTTAGGTATTTATAAAGGTTTAGGCGAGTTATTTCCTACCAGAGAGCAAAGTGATACATGGATACACCGACCAAATCAGGCTTTCAATGGCATTTCAGCTATTGAATATATGTCTCAAGGCACAGAAGTTCATTTACAAAAAGTTAGGGAGTATATTGATGCTCAAAAGAACATTTGAATACAAGTTGCTAACTTTTTAAGGAGCACAATTTGAGTATAAATGGTTTCATTCCTTATATAGCACTGGCTATTTCGCTTACGGCTTTGTATTTTGCGGCTAGGAACTACCGACGTAAGTCTGGGATACATATTAAAGGACAGTTTTGCATTAGATCGAGCACATACGCAGAAGATAAATATGTAAGTAGCATTACTCTAGAAAACTTCAAGGATAGATCAGTAATTATATTTAAGATCTTTTTACGGGTCGGGGCTAACTACTATATCGAACTAGATGATTTTGAGCGTGAACCAAAGACCTTAAAATCATATGAATCATATACGGATCATTATGAGCCAGTCGATTTCTATTGTACGAACATGAATCGAATCAGACTCAATAAGTTAATCGGTTCCAAAAAGGTTAAGATGAACCTCGTTCTATCAACTTCTCACGGAAAATATGTGGTGAAAGAGTGGATAGAAAGATGGGACCCTATTTTTGATTTTTTCAATAACCATATGACAGCGTCAATCATTCCAATGCGTCCAAAGGAAAGCGTAGGATATTATGGATTAGATGTTAAGTATTTAGCTAAATTACATACTGAAGATGGGTATAAAAAGACAATTCCTATTTACGCTGAAGATTATAACTACCCACGATTCGAGGAATTTAGATTAACTGAAGAGTCGCTTTCATCAAGTGAAACTCTTAAAGAGTTTCTAATGCTTCAATCCATAAACGGAAAACTACAATGCGTTAAAGTTGAAGTTATTGATGCCAGCCAGCTTAGAAAAGACAATTATGGTCATAACTTCGAAGAATCTTTTGAAGCAAAATACTACAGCTGGGTTTACTATGTTGTTATCGGAAAATTGCTAACCACTTGGAGTAATATCAGACTCTCTTTGATTAATCTAAAACATAAAAAGGCTAACACAAAACAAGGCAGTAAATAAGCTGTAGTGGTACAACTGAATTAAATAATGTCAGCTGCTCTAAAATGTAATGTTTGAATTAGCTGCCATCATGAAAATCAGTTATCAATGTGAACGAGTATTTTTGTATATTTAAATAATAAATTTCAAATGACTAAGGAAAGTTAATGGCTGTAAACGGCAAGACAAACAAACATATTCGTGCGGTATGGGACCGACTTAATGGCCTAGGTAAAATGTCGGGAGTAACTGTTGACGAAGTAAAAGCTCTTTTAGAGTCTCACGGATTGGTTGTTGGAAGTATTGAAGAGGTCGAATTTGGCTCCAATCCTCGAATTAAAGCCATTTATTTAAAGACAGATGTAGGTACTGCCCTTTACCCTCGCAAAAAACTCACTGAGATTGAAATCTACAATCACAATATTCTCCCCAATATCTAGCGTCAATTAACTTGGCCGGTTCCGCGTCAATTATCTTGGCCGGTTGACACCGAATTTTATTTGCTCTTAT
>NZ_JAGGDL010000072.1:0-5214 GCF_017653575.1 Pseudoalteromonas sp. K222D | reverse complement strand
CCACTTAGTCGCTTCGCGACTATTGCCTTATATCACCGACCTAAAGGAACGGTGTTTTACGGCAAAAGTTGATAAAAGAGAGTTTATAATTGCTGTAATAATAAATCCCTTAACCAGAGTTCAAATTAAATAATTTAAAGGACTTATAAATAGTTACAGTCCATAATGGTTTTTCTGTTACGTTATAGTTACGTTAAAGCTAAGTGATTGAAGTAAGGAAGGTCATAATGCAAGTAAAGCAACTCCCAAGTATAACTTTAACTGGTTTAAAGGTAAGAACGTGTAACGCCGATGAAATGAACTCTGGCACTGCAAAAATAACGGAGCTTTGGCAAAAATTTGGTGAAAAGCATGGACAACAGCTAACAAAAAATACAAAAACGTATGGTGTTTACACTAACTATGAAAGCGATGTAACCGGTGAATTTGATGTAATAGCCTGTTGCGACGACTTATCGATTGGAGATCAAAAGTCAGTAAAAGTAACTACCGAGGCAGGGAGTTATTTAGTATTTAACGGGACAGGTGAAATGCCCGATGCGGTAATCGACCTGTGGGGCGAAATTTGGCAATACTTTAGCTCAGACGACTGTCGTTTTACTCGTACCTACAGCTGCGACTACGAATATTACAAAAGTGCTGATGAAGTAGAAATAGCCATAGCGGTTAAAGAATAAAGCTTTAGGCTTTAGGCTTTAGGCTTTAGGCATAATTAAAAACGCTAGCTTAACTTGCTAGCGTTTTTTTATGCGCGTAAATATTAATTTTAGCGTCTAGCACTTTTAAAGCCCTATATTACTAAGCTTCTAGCGCCATTGCTGCCATTTTCATCGCACTTGCAAACGACTTTGCGCCAGCAATAAATAAACCGTTATGACAAAAAACAGCATCTTCAAGCCCAGTTTCGTCCTGAAATTCTTTATCAGATAAACCAGCCCACGGTTTTGGGAGTGACTTGCGGTCTTCAAACGATCCTGGCTCAACCGGTACAGTTTGCACAATCCACTGGCCAGAGTGCGAAGGATAAACCATATATAATGCTTTATCAGAAAGCGCATGCACGGTTTTTTTCCACGGTGTGTATTGCTCTAACACAATTACGCGTGGATCAGCTGCATTTTCAATCGCTTTAGCAACAATTGCTTTTGCATTAATGCCACCGTTAGCCGCAGCTATAAAGCGAGTTAAAATGCGCGATGCAAACTCAACCGCTTCATCAAAACAGGCATCAAAGTTACCCTCTTCTTGCCACGTTGGGTTAAACATTGAAATAGTTTGGCTAAGGCTAATGCCTTTAGCAACGCCTTCAACATGGCCGCAGTCAATTGCATCAATAGTAGAGACTAAACCAGAGTCAATTGCATTGGCTGTTTCTTGGCTGCCTTGGCATATTTCAAGGCCATATTTTTGCCAAATTAAACCAAATGAAGAAAAAGGAATACCATTTTCACGCGCCCCGGCACCGCCACGTTGGTGGTGATCAAAACGGCCTGTCTCTGGGTTATGCTCGCCACCTACATCAATCACAACATCGGCTTTGCTTATAAGCTCCATATCGCGGGTGCGTATAAGTTTAAAAGAAGGATAAATATACTTAAGTGCAGCTACACTAAAAACATCATCTGCATGAAAAGTACCGTTGTGGGTTGCTATCGTTATATCATTCATTGGTTTTGTATCATTTTCTAAAAGGATAAGAAGGTCTCGCTATTTAAACGTTACGGTTTTGAAAATACTTAACAAGTAAAAATCATAAGGCGGATTCTATCTGATGAGCGCTAACAAAAACAGTAAACTGTTTTTTATCCTTGTTAAAGCAATTAAGCTCGCATGCAATAGCCTACTAATTATAGAGAGATGCAAAGCCACACGTTATTATTTTGCTGCGTTATTTTTGTATCAATAACCAAACTTTAGTTAAATTATCAGCTAAAGCATGGCTAAATGCCCTATTTTCTTAAACAACATAATATAAATGCAGATAAAATTATTTTAATTTTTATTATTGCTGTAAGTGCTAAAAAACAACGCATTGCACTTTAACCTTTATAAAAATAAGCTAACCATCTGTTTAAAAACAATAAAAATCACATTTAACATCAAATACTACATTCAGCTATAGGTATATAAATGTTACTAAATAGTTTCATACAAGACCTTTGACTAATCGTAATCTGTTGCTAGCTGCTTTATCCTGCCGCCTCAATTTTTATTTGCTTTAAACAAAGCTGTATTTTTATTTTGAGTGAGCAACTATGTTGCAGGAGAAGCCATGAATACCACGCCGCAAGATGATATTTCATCTGATGCCAAACCAGGAGCGGATACTCAAACCGCTACCAATAGCTATAAAAATCTACACAAGCCTAGCTCTGAGTTTAATAGCCGAGACGAATACCTAGAACACGAGCTGCAAATTATGCAGCCTAAACGCTGGCGCCCAAACTTACCCTTTAGAGACTACAGATTCGAATTTGAAGACGCTATTCCTGCAATGGCTGCCACCATAGGTAAAGTGGTTATGGTTGCCGCTATTGCCGCAACGTTTGCAAGCCCACTGGGTTTAAGTGACGCTTTTGTTTTAGAAAACGTGCGTTACGAATTACTTATCGTCGCCTTTTTTATTATTTTGTTTTCAGGCTTTATTTTACCTACCGCTAACTTAGCCGGTACTCATGGCCCTTTAATCCCGTTAATTCCAATTGTAGTTGCAGCAGGGGGGCACCCTATGGCATTTGGCTTGCTCATAGCTGCCTTTGGTTTAATTTTGGCAATAAGTAAAGGCGGAACCCTACTGGCTAAACTAACCAGTAAAGGCGTATGTGGCGGGCTTTTACTCTACCTAGGGTTTATAGGCATAACCTCGCAAGTTAAAAAGCTGTTTGCATGGGCCGAAGCCATCGATATGACCCACATTGCCTTTATTGTTATTTTTTCCACTATAATTTTATATGCCATGTTAGAGCATTTTAAAAAGCGTTGGTTAGCCGTACCACTTAGCTGTATTTTAGGCGGCGCAATAGCTTTTGCATTAGGCGCACCGTTTGAGTTTCATACTGCACCGGGCCTGCCAAACATGGACCCTATGTACTGGTGGGGCGAAGACACTGGCTGGATGTTAGGCTTACCTACCCTAGAAAGCTTTGTAGTAGTACTGCCATTTGCAGTGCTTGCTGTTGCTATGTGGTCACCGGACTTTTTAGGCCATCAGGTATTTCAAAAAATAAGCTACCCAAAACGTACCGAAAAAGTACAAATGAACATAGACGACACCATGCTTAGCGCATCAGTTAGGCAAACCTTTGGCTCGCTACTGGGCGGCGCTAACTTTGCATCATCGTGGGGCACTTACATAGTGCCTGCAGCCATTGCTAAACGCCCAATACCAGCAGGCGCTATTTTAACCGCACTATTTTGTATTATTGCCGGCGTATGGGGCTACCCTATGGACCTTGCAATTTGGCAACCTGTGCTGTGTGTAGCGCTAATAGTAGGGGTATTTATTCCACTACTAGAAGCCGGCATGGAAATGACTCGCGTAGGTAAAACCACCCAATCAGCTGCTATTGTAGTATTTGCTTCAAGCTTAGTTAACCCAGCATTTGGTTGGTCACTCACCATATTGCTAGACAACTTAGGCTTTATTGGCTGTAAAGAAAGAAGTAAAGAACTCACCCGCATGAGCCGCTGGATCATTCCACTGGTCATGTTTGTACTACTAACCAGCGTAATGGCCATGGTAGGCATGCTGCCAGGTATACCCGCGCTAGTATCAAGCTTTAGGCACTAACTTTAAAAGTTAGCTTAAAGTAAATTACTCCCAGTAAGCGCATTTTATATGCGCTTACTGCGTTTTAAAGCTTAATTTTTTAGGTGGCAGCATAGAGCGATCAGCGGACATTGATATTGGCTAAATATCGTAGTTAATTGATTGGTCAAATTGCTCTTTGCAAATATATTCATGAAAGTGAGCTGTGCACGCATATTGATCTATTTAACGTTACTAAGAAATTTTAGAAAACTTAGTGATAGTAATACCTTAGGTTATTTGTTAAAACTGTATAAAGTAGAAAAATGAGTGTGACATCGGCAGAAATATGCGCGATGAGCGCACTATTAAATTGTTAGCTGCCTCAAGGAAGATAAATACTATGCGTAAACTTATAATGATATTTGCTTTGATTGGTGCTTTAGTTGCTAGTTGGAATTACCTTACTTTGCAAAAAAAACTATCTGGCGTATTAGCCTCAGACCCAAGAAATGAAGGAATTAGTGTTTTTGTCCATTTTGAATGGTTTGTTAACCCAAGCATTATAGTTTTTGATATTAGAGATGTTCAATCAGATAAAAGTCCATTGGATGTTTCAATAGTCCTATTACAGCTGTCTGAGAGTTTAAAAGACAACGAGTACCACAGAGTTGTATTGTCATTTAAAGGTCGCCAAAAATTTATGCTTGAAGGTAGTTACTTTAAGGAAACAGGTATGGAATATGGTATTCAGAATCCTGTTTATACTTTAAGGAGCTTATCTCAAAATGTATACAAACTTGATGGCTCACAAGCTTTTTCAACGTGGACTGGCGGCTTTATCGGTGTGCTTGGAAAGCAAATGGAAGATTTAACTGAGTTTCATAAGCAATGGTATATAAATGAACTAGCTACTGGCAGCTAACAAACTGTTTAAATTGGATAAAATTACGCAGGCTTGGTTTCGCTCCGCTTCACATTATAGCCAACATAAATTTGCCTATTAACAGGGCGTTTTGGCTGTAGAATTACTCTTTTTAAAGAAAACAGCCTGTTTTATGGGTTCCAAATGCATTACCTAATGCTCTAAAAACGCTTAGAATTAATTGCAGGAGCTCGTTTTTTAATTGATTTTGGCTGTTGGAGTTATTCTACAGCCTCGTTAGCCTTCAGGAAAATTTAACTATGGCTTCCCTTTTAGAACATCCTGATTCACAAGAGTTCTTTGACCATACATATTCGCTACTGATGGAAGAGGCTGACAGAGGATGTGTTTTGCTTGGTGTTTCTTTATTGGATGAAGAACTAAATAAAATGTTTAAATCTTTTGTTCCGGAAAAAACAAGCAATAAGCGATTAAAAGAAATATTTGATGGCAAAAGTGCTTTTTGCGTAATACCATGATGCCGATCGCTCAATACCATTCAAGCCGATCACTTTTTTGTCTGTCAGTAGACCTCAGTAAA
>NZ_JAGGDL010000071.1:0-5270 GCF_017653575.1 Pseudoalteromonas sp. K222D | reverse complement strand
TGTTTGAATATCCATAAAAAAACCGTAATTAGCGAAACTAATTACGGATTATTCACGATCATTTAGATCGGTCAACCGATCAATTAACCTTAACTGATCGGCATTACCCAAAGGCGCTTTTTTTATGTGTTTTAACTATTACGCTTGTTGCGCTTTTAAACGAGCTAAACGTGCTACTTGATGCGTAGACGTTAAAAAAGAATAAATTGGTGCTAAATAACCACGTTTACGTAGCTCTAAAAAGTCAGCATCACTTAATTCATTAAGTTTTTTCTCATCGATAAGGTAAATACCGTTGATGTCTTTTTTCTCGCCTTTAATATCAACTGTTAGCGTTTGCGCTACTAAAAGCTCTTTATCGGCTAAAAACTTCGTAAAAGCATCTGTGATCTGTGAAAACTCAATAAACGATACTAATGCTTCTTTACGACGCTTTAAGTAGTCAGTTTCTTCGCCGTTTTCAAACAACGCATTACCTTCTTCTTCGCCAACTAATGGGCTCGCTTCGTCAATAACAATACCGTATTGATCTTGATCTGGGTGTTTTACTAAACCTAGTGGGTAGCGCGTCGTAGCCATTGGTGCAAATGCTGCCGTCCACTTATCGCCTTCAACAAACAAGTTTTCGCCTGGCTCAAGGCCAAACATAGCAACTGCTTGAAAAGTGCCTGTTTCGTTATTTTTAACGAAAGACATTGGAAATTCATTCGCTATACGCGCAAATTCATGTGCAACTACTGGCACTAAATGTTGCGTTTTCATAAATTCTACATTGATGCCGTTTTTAATTTTAGTATTGGCATGTTTTTCGTTGTGTAAAGGCTGTACTTGTTGCTCCGCCATGCTACTGCTCCGTTTATTTTTAATTTGTATGTTTCTTTGTTAATACCTTTAGGCTAATGCTTTTAACAACAAAAAGGAAGTGAAATTTTGTTACGGTTTGTCTGCCAACAAAACTAAAGATGAATACAGCCAAACTTGCTCAAAAAGCAAACTAACCACTCAATTTTAAACGCTAGAAAAATAGATAAGGTTAGTAAATGTCATGCTAACGCCTTTGACAGCGCTGTCTTTGATGGGTATATTAATTAACAATTTCTTAATTCTTGGTAATTAAAATCACTCCTTCATAACTAATAAAATATACTCACTATAAAAATAAAATGTGACCAATGAAAAATTTAACACTAAGCCCAAACATGAATATAAAAAAACTTATAGTCCCGGGAACTAGGCTATATGTTTATATTATTGACGACTTTTTATTAGATATGACCAGCGTAATGAACTTTGCGCACAATATTGCTTACTTTCACCCTATGTTTGCAGATAACTCATATTATCCGGGTGTTCGAGACAACATGCCACAACCTTATTTAAGGCTGTTACAAGCCTTTTTTGAAGGTAATATATTACCCGATATCACAAATAAAAGTGATTATGCTGTGGTTGTGCATAAGTGTTTATTATCGCTAATAGCCTGTAAACCAGCTAATTTATTAATAGATCAAAAAATCCCTCATATTGATTCGTGTGATGAAAGAGATTATGCGTTTGTTCATTACTTGTCTGATAAAGCTCTTGGCGGTACTAGCATTTACAAGTACACCCCTGAAAACATTATTGAATTTAAACAATCAGATAAGCCTTTACTCGCTGCCATGGTTAATAATGCTAAACAAAAGCATGCTGAGCATAAAGGCTATATTGTTGATACAACAAGTTTATTTGAACAGGTTTTAAAAATTGAAGCTAAATTTAATCGTCTTGTGATTTACCAAGGTAATTTGCTGCACAGTGCTAATATCACCTCTACTAATAGTTATTGTAAAGATACAAAAGTAGGCAGGTTATCAATAGCTTCTTTTGCCAGTATTAAACCACTGCAGCTTTATTAATAGCCCAATTATCAAACATAATACTTTCAGGTAAGCGCATAGTAATAACTCGCTAAACATTTGAGTTGCTTGCGCATCAGCCCACCTCACACAGTTCAAATTTATACAATATAGAAAAACAAAAGCCCAGCGTAAACAAACGCTGGGCTTCCTTAATATAGATTAACTATACGTTAAAAGCGTAAAGCAACACCTAACTTGTAACGTGCTTCACCTTCGAAACTCCATACAGGGAAGTCATTTAACAAATCAGGGTTTGGTAATGATGTTGATGCATTATTATTACCTAACTGAACACTGTCTTCTTTTGTAAGGTTAACACCTTCAAATGTTACATCTAAAGAATCAGTTACAGAGTATGTAGCACTGAAATCTAACGTACCAAATGATTGGTGTTCACGGTTACCGTACCAAAATGGTGCTTCACGAATGATAAACTCTGAACGCCAGTTATAAGCTAAACGTGCTGAGAAATCATCATTTTCATAAAAGCCAACTAAGTTGTAGGTGTTTTTTGATGAATCTGAAAATACACCAACTCTGTCTGGGTAGTTTGTGTCAGGTGCTTTAGCATCTGCGTAAGTGTAATTAGCTGAGTAACCAAAACCATTATCGAAAGCATCTTGAATTTGAATTTCGATACCTTCAATAGAGCCACCACTACCGTTGGTAGATGAACCCACTGTCCAACAGTCGTTCATGCCAGCGCCACAAGGTGAAACGCCCGCGTCAGGATTCTCTGTGTATACTGGAATATCAATACCAATTTGTTGGTTAGTTGCTTGCTGCGTAGAAATGAATGAACTTACATCTTTAGTGAAGTAAGTTAAGCTAACCATAGCATCACCGCTAAAGTACCACTCAATACCGATATCTGCTTGGAATGCTTTAAATGGGCTTAAGCCAACATTACCTGTTTGCAGTACTTCGTTATTTGGTCTGTTATCTGTGTAACCCGCTAAACTACGTGTAGCAAATAAATCTGCGTAGTTAGGACGAGAGATTACTTGAGCTGCTGAGGTACGTAAAATAACATCATCGGCTAAGTCCATAACAACGTTTATGCTTGGCAGAAACTCGCTGTAATCTGCTTTATCCGTTGATAACGTTGTAGCATAAACACCAGAGTTACTTAAGTCGTAATAATCAGAAGAAATATCTGTAGAAATATAGCGCACACCAAGGTTACCGCGAATACCACCGCTATCAAAGTCAGCCATTACGTATAATGCTAAGTTTTCTTCTTCAACTGTACCGTATGCTTGAGGACGCTGTGTGTAACCTTCGGTCATTGCACGCGAATCAGCAATCATCAGATCCATATCAGGCTCAGGTAATGTAAAACCACCACCTGAAGTCATAGTGCCTGGGTAATATTCAGCAGCTGATCTCATTGGGCGTAAATCTTCGTTCACATTAGCGCCGTTACCATCTTGTACTACTTTATGATCTGCATAACGAAAACCTGTTTTAATGCTACTAATTGCACCAATATCAACTGGGATTTCAAAATCAAGATTTAAGTAAGTTTCTTCATCTGAATCAGGGTTATACTCTGGTGCCCATGTTTGAGGACCCATGCTGCTAGGCAAAATACTCGAATCGTATGATTGGTTAGCTAAGTTATACTTTACAACATCGCCAGTCATATCAACAGCGCCGTTATAATCAGCATTATTACTAGTCCATTCACCAAAGTTAGCCGTTGTTACCGAGCTGTCTGAACTAGTATTACCTACGCGGCCTTTAAATATGAAGTTCTCTGCCTCATATCTCCAGTCAAAATCAACTGTTTTTGAATCCATTTCTGCTTGGCGAACCCATGTTTGATAAAAACCTGTACCTGTTCCGTTAATGTCACGCGATACACAGTTACCTGAAGCGTTAGCGCTCTTACAAGAGCCGTCTCCTGGGAAAATAATAACCTGTGAGTTGGCGTTATTAGCACCAAAATCTAAACTCGTTAAGCTTAAACCGAAAAGTAATGAGTCGCTAGGTTGATACTGCAGCGCTACGTTGATTGCCGTGCGGTCACGTTCTTGTTGAAAAGTAGTTGGTGCCATACCACCACTCCAACCACCGGATGATTCGATACCATTGCGTTGATATTCAATTTCTGACTTTGCACCAGCAACTAAAACACCAAAAGTTTCATCATCATTTTTCCAGCTGTATAAACCAGATATTTCAGGGTCTGTTTCTTCAGAAATAGTACCGTAGTCAGCTTTAATTCCCGCGTATAAAGTATTAGCTTCTAAATCTAATGGTTTACGTGTGTTAACAATAACTGTACCGCCAATACCGCCTTCAACTAAATTAGCTTGCGATGACTTATAAACTTCTAAGCCACCCACTAATTCAGAAGGTAATAAAGAGTAGTTAAAGCTACGATCGACAGCTTGTTGATCAAACCAACTCGTAGAAGCAACAGAATGCCCGTCAAGTAAAGTACGGGTTAATTGTGCCGAAGCACCACGAATAGAAACCTGTTGACCTTGACCAAATTGGCGCGACACACTTACACCTGGAATGCGTGCTAATGATTCACCCACATCACCATCAGGAAACTGACCTACATCTTCAGCCGAAACAACATCAACAACAGCGTTAGAAAAACGTTTACCATTTAAGTTTTCTCTATTTGAAACACGAATACCACGTACTTCAATTACTTCCACATCATCTTGCACTTTAGTTTCTTCGGCTGCTAATACAGCACCGGTAAACCCAGCACTCATTATAAGACCGATATTTACTGCTAATAAGCTCTTCTTAAAGTTGTTGGCAAACACAGAATTCTCCTTGAATTATTTTGTTAGTTTTGTTCATCACTTTATTTAGCGGTAATGACAACGCTGTCATTAAGTATCAAACGATACACGCAAAATTACACATTTGCTACATTTTTATAACCTTACTGGTCGCAATTCACTCTATAAACATTTAAACCATTGAAATGTGTAAATTAATTCAATGTTAAATTCAGCTCATTTTATTAAATTCAGATAAATATTTATGGTTAAAAACAAACTATCAAATGTTTTAAGTTACTTTAACTTTAAAAATTGATTCACTGCTGGTTTTATTTTGACCACTTTGGAATGCTTTTGTATTTTAATATAGCCATTAACTTTAAGCTAAAAACTAAGAGGAGAATTAATGATTACTTAACCTGATGTAGGCTAATTTTGAAGTGATTTATAGTGTATTTTACTGATTGAATAACTTTCTAACTGGGAGGAGGATTATATCAATCGTATTAAGTAGTCGCGCACAAAAAAGCTGGCATTTAAAACTAATGCCGATCAGTTAAGGTTAATTGATCGGTTGACCGATCTAAATGATCGTGAATAATCCGTAATTAGTTTCGCT